>JBOGXL010000109.1:0-1908 GCA_050694575.1 Actinomycetota bacterium
TGGAAGCGAAGGCTGCGGAAGCACGAAACGCGCTCATCGAGGACCTGGCGGAGGTCGAGCACGACGAGGAGATGATGACTCACTACGTCGAGGGCACTCAGCCCTCGCCCGAAGCGCTACGCGCCGCGATCCGGCGGCACACCCTCAAGATGGAGCTCGCTCCGGTGCTGTGCGGGAGCGCGTTCAAGAACAAGGGCGTCCAGCCGCTGCTCGACGCGATCGTGTACTACCTGCCGTCACCCGACGACATCCCTCCCGTCGAAGGCGAGGACCCCAAGAGCCACGACATCCTCGAGCGTAAGCCGGACGACGCCGAGCCGTTCTCCGCCCTGGCCTTCAAGATCGTGACCGACCCCTACGTGGGCCGGCTCACATATTTCCGGGTGTACTCCGGAACGCTCCAGGCCGGGGGCCACGTCCACAACGTCACCGCCGACCGCAAAGAGCGGGTCGGGCGGCTCCTGCGCATGCACGCCAACCACCGCGAGGACGTCGACGCGGTGTTCACCGGCGACATAGTCGCCTCGGTCGGGATGAAGCAGTCGTTCACCGGCCACACGCTCGCCGATCCTGCGAAGCCCATCCTTCTCGAGTCGATGACGTTCCCCGAGCCCGTCATCTCCATCGCGATCGAGCCGAAGACGGCGGCCGACCAGGACAAGCTCGGTGCGGCCCTGCAGAAGCTGTCGGAGGAGGATCCGACCTTCCGCGTGCGCCACGACGACGACACCGGTCAAACCCTCATCGCGGGGATGGGTGAGCTCCATCTCGAGGTTCTGACCGAGCGTCTCGTTCGGGAGTTCAAGGTCGGGGCCAGCGTCGGCCGGCCGCAGGTCGCCTATCGCGAGACGATCCGCAACGAGGTGCGCGACCACACCTACACACACGCCAAGCAGACCGGGGGCCGGGGTCAGTACGCGAAGGTCGTCATCGACGTGGACCCGCTCGGCCCGGGAGGCGGATTCGAGTTCGTGGACAAGGTGCGCGGCGGGGACATCCCGAAGGAGTACATCGCCGCCGTGGACGACGGGGTCCAGGAGGCCATGCAGACCGGAGTCCTGGCCGGATATCCCCTCGTCGACCTGCGTGTGACGCTCACGGGCGGCAACACCCACGAGGTGGACTCGTCCGAGCTTGCCTTCAAGGTCGCCGGCTCGATGGCGTTCAAGGAGGCGGCGCGCCGGGCCAAGCCGGTGCTCCTCGAGCCGCTGATGGACCTCGAAGTGGTGACCCCCGAGGAGTACCTCGGGGACGTCCTTTCGGATATCACCGCCCGGCGCGGCCGCGTCGAGCGGGTTGAAGCACGACACGGGAGCCAAGTGGTCAGGGGCCTTGTGCCTCTCGCAGAGGTGTTCGGGTATGCTACGGACCTGCGTTCACGGACGCAGGGACGTGCAACGTTCACGCTGCAGTTCCACTCCTATCAGGAGGTTCCTGAGTCCGTGCAGCGTGGCCTTACGTAGCTACAACGAGACCGCTGGATCGACTTAGGCGGGGGCTTCGCCTCCGAACCGAGCGGCCGGCGGTCTTAGGCCGTTCGGGGTTCTTCTCAGGATCGCGCGTAGCGCGCCCCTGAGACTGGCCCCGGAAGTACGGGTAATGAGCGACAGCGAAGGCAAGTAGAGGAAAAGGAAAGGGACGAAGAGATGGCCAAGGCCAAGTTCGAGCGTACGAAGCCCCACGTGAACATCGGCACGATCGGGCATATCGACCATGGAAAAACAACGCTCACGGCGGCCATCACGAGCGTTCTCGCCAAGCACAAGCCTTCGGAGATCAACAAGCCTGTTGCTTTCGAGAACATCGACAACGCCCCCGAGGAGCGCGAGCGGGGCATCACCATCGCCATCACGCACGTGGAGTACGAGTCCGACGCCCGCCACTACGCGCACGTCGACTGCCCGGGCC
>JBOGXL010000110.1:0-3638 GCA_050694575.1 Actinomycetota bacterium
GCCGCCAATCCGTTCTGCGGACGTAGACGATGGAGTGCTATGACCAGCGTGATCTTGACGGGTACCGGCGGCCCCGAAGCTAGCGCCTCTCGCGCGCAGGCGGGAACGCTCGTCGAAACGAGCGGACGCTTGCTGCAGTTCGACGCTGGCAGGGGCACTGTGATGCGACTGACGCAAGTCGGCATCCCACTTCCGGACCTGGCTGCGGTCTTCATAACGCACCACCATTCCGACCACGTGCTTGACCTTGCGGATCTCGTCCACACGCGATGGCTTTATCGCGGCTCGACGCTCGAAATCGTTGTCCCTGAGGGGCCCGGCCGCGCCTTCTGCGAGCGTGTGCTCGAGCCTTTGGCCGACGACATTAGGTCTCGGTTGGTCTTCCAGGGGCGGGATGACTTTCCGGAGGTGAAGGTCTCCGCGTTTCACGCCGCCGATGCACCGGCGGTTGTGTGGAAGGATGAAGGCCTGCTTGTGTCGTCGGTTCGCGTTCATCACGGGAATCTGCAGCCAGCTGTCGCGTATCGCGTCAAGACGTCTGACGGCGTAATCGTCATCTCGGGCGACACGAGGGTCTGTACGGAGATGGAGTCGCTCGCTGCTGATGCCGACGTGTTGGTTCACTCGGTGCTTCGGAATATCGGTGACAGGACGGGGCGTCCCGAGATTCACGCGGACTCCGTGGAACTTGGTGCGATGGCGCAGCGCATCGGTGTGCGCAGGCTTGTGCTCACGCACCTACTGCCGCCGCCTCGCAGCGACGCCGACGTAGATGCGTTTGTTCGGGACGCTCGGTCCGGTGGCTTCGAGGGCGAGGTAGTGATCGGGCCGGACCTCACGCGCGTCGACTTGGAGTCGCGTTGAGGCGCCGCCGCAGAACTCGGCGCTGCGCCCGACGACCCGGCGCCGTTGCGTTCTGCGCGTAGGCTCGCGTTTTGGTGTGTCGCCTGGTCGCGGGTGAGCGCCAAAGTTAGGCCGACTTGAGTCGGAGCCATCAGGAAGTGGTTCCATTCCAGGAGGGTGGAGGCGACCATGCAGATGTTCACGTTTCTCGGTGGAGCCATCGGACGATGGCGTATCCTGCGCACGGAGGCGGTCGTCGGTGAGCCCTTGCCCCGAGCTCAACGCGTCGAAGTTGTCAACTCGCTCGTCGCGGCCACTCCCGCGGGTGCAGTTTGGCTCCTCCGAGGCGTTACCAGTAACGAACGCTATGTGGCCCGACAAGAGCGAGAGCTCCTCGTCGCGAAACAGTCCGCCCTCGGCCGCTCACACGCGACCCATGCGGCACTCATCCCGATCCGCAAGTCGAACGCGTGGTGGGAGCTGACGCAAGACGAGCGGCGCGAGTTGTTTGAGGAGCGGTCAGGACACATCAAGATCGGATTGCGGTTCTTGCCGGCCGTCGCTCGCCGTCTGCACCACAGCCGGGATCTCGGCGAACCATTCGACTTCCTTACCTGGTTCGAGCTCGCGCCAGAGCATTCGGCGGCGTTCGACGAACTCGTTCTCTGCTTACGCGCGTCCGAGGAATGGAAGTATGTGGATCGAGAGGTGGACATCCGCCTCGTCCGGGATGCGGGCACGGCCTAACTAACTCGCGGCTGGAGCCGTCCGCGCGTCGTTGCGATACTCGTGAAGGAGCAGCATAATCGTGCCGGCGCGGCGGCTCAGCCGCAGAGGTCGTTAGCCCGATAGGTGATGTCGTCCACTTCCTACCTTTCGTCGGTGGAGTTCGAAGTCGTCGCCGGTCCGACCGAGGTCGAGGGCATCGCTCGAGGCGTTTCGATACGCCAGCGCGCACATCTGAACGAGCGGTATGGCCGCGGCCGGTGGCGAAAGTTGAAGGGCCGCGCCATTGTGGTGCTTCCATCAGGTCGGCGTCGAGAGGTCGAACTACACTGGTACGAGGCTCACGGCATTGGCGCGCGGGAGCACAAGATCAAGACCCTATTGGACTGACGATGAAGACTTCGGAGCGGCGTTTCGTGGTATGCATCCAGGCCGAAGCTGGCATCGACCTCGAGCTGCACAAGGTCTACGAGGTACTCCCAGACGAGTCCGCGACAGCCGAGAATCTTGTTCGCGTAATCGATGAGTCGGGAGAGGACTACCTCTACCCATCATCTTTCTTCGTTCCGATCGATCTCACCGACGATTCCGCTCGTGCTTTGCGAGCGTCGGTGCAGTCGCGCCCTCGTGCTACGGGCTAACTCGCCGCAGCAGGCGACGTGCCGCTGCGCGGCCGCGCGCCTGAGCGGCAAAAGTCGTTAGCCCGATAGCGCGCGGCGGCGAGCCCGAACCAGTGCATGGCCTACGCTGAGTCATGGATCCATACGAGCCCCCCGGGGAGGTCATCTTCATAGCCGAAGTTGGTTCGACGTTGCACGGAACCGGCGTGGAGGGCCAAGACGACCGCGATGAGATGGCAGTGGTCGTTGAGTCACCCGAGTTTGTGACCGGCCTCGGGCGATGGGACTCACATGTCTGGCGTACACAGCCCGAAGGCGAACGCAGCGGGCCTGGCGACATTGACCTCGTCTACTACGGTGTTCGGAAGTTTCTGGGCCTTGCCATCAACGGGAACCCCAGCATTCTGGTAGCCATCTTCGCACCGCCCGCGAAGGTGGTGCTCGAGACACGACTGGGCCGTAGCATGCAGATCCTCGCGCCATCGATCGTGTCGCGGCAGGCGATCCCGCGATTCCGCGGGTACATGCGGTCTCAAGCGTTGCGGCTCGTCGGTGAGCGGGGCATGGGACGTGGCGCCCGAACCGGCGCTCGGCCGGAGCTCGTGGAGGAGTACGGCTGGGACACCAAGTTCGGCATGCACATGGTCCGTCTGGGCTTGCAGGGGCGGGAATTGGCTCTCACGGGCCGCATCACGCTCCCCATGCCGAGCGACGACTTGGCGCTGTGTCGGGCGATTCGCACAGGTGCGTACTCGGCCGACGAGGCGCTCCAAATCGCATTCGATCTGGATGCTCAGCTCGCTGACCTGGAGCACAACAGTTCACTTCCGAGCGCAGCCGACGTGGAGACCGTCGAGGCTTGGCTCCACGAGGCGTACCTCACAACGTGGGCGGGCAGATGAGCTTACGGGCTAACTCGCGGTTGCACCCGACCGCGCGGCGCGTGCCCGGTTGCGAGATGATCATCCCGAATGGCGAGCCAATCGCAGTTTCCGCGCGGCGGGTGAACCGCAGAAGTCGTTAGCCGGACCGATATGCAGTCGGTGCCGCATCGCAAGATGGGCTGTGACTCCACCCGTCCTCCGAAGCGGGCCGTACCGTTTCTTCTTCTACTCGGGCGACCGATTGGAGCCGCCCCACGTCCACGTGGAGCGCGACGATGACCAAGCCAAGTTCTGGCTGCAGCCCGTAGCTTTGCTGTGAACTGGGGCTTCTCGTCAGCTGAGCTGCGCAAGGTGGAAGCTATAGTTGTCGAGAATCAAGCTGCTCTTATCGGGAGCTGGAATGAGTTCTTCACAGGCTGAAACCCCCGCAGTCCTTGCGGTCGCCGTCGTCGTCACCGGCGACATGCTCACCGTCGAGCTATCTGATGGCCGCCGCATCGCTGTTCCAGTGGCCTGGTATCCGCGGCTCGCGAACGGCTCAGCCTCCGAGCGCGCCAATTGGAGG
>JBOGXL010000111.1:0-12755 GCA_050694575.1 Actinomycetota bacterium
CTGAGAGGTTCGGCAGGTCCGGACGGGTAGCATTGTCGGCGTATGTCCGACACGAAGGTCGCCGTCGTCACGGGAGCCAGCCGCGGCATCGGTAAGCGTCTCAGCCTGGACCTCGCTCGCAACGGCTACGACGTGGTGTGCACGGCGCGCTCGTCGAGCGACGCGCCGGGGAAGCTCCCCGGAACGATCGACGAGACGGCCGCTCTGGTCGAACAGGAAGGGCGGCGGGCGATGACCGTGGCATTGGACGTCCGTGACTCCGAGGCGGTCGACGCACTCGCCGACCGAGTGTTCGGCGAGTGGGGCCGATGCGATCTGCTCGTCAACAACGCGGCCGTCGCGCCTCCGGGGCTGTCCTTGCACGAGCCCACCAAGCGCTGGAAGCTGGCCGTCGACGTCAACGTCAACGGCCCCTTCTACTTCATGCACTCCTTCGCCCCGCGGATGGACCAAGGCCGCGTGATAAACATCTCGTCGGGGGCCTCGCTCTTCCCCGGGTTCGGTCGTGCGAGCTACACCGTGACCAAGCGCGCGCTCGAGGCGCTGACCGAATGTCATGCGTGGGAGCTCAGGGGCAAGGTCGCCGTCAACTGCATCCAGCTCGAGCTCTCCGTATGGACGGAGGGGTACACGGCCACCCTCGGCGAGGGCAATTACGACGGCTTCGAGGATCCGGTGATCATGTCCGATGCCGCGTTGTGGTTGGCCGACCAGCCGATCGACTACACGGGTCAAGTGTTGACCATCGCGAAGATGCGAGAGATGGGCGTGGTCCGGCCGGTGACGAAGGTGGGCGAGGCGGACTAGCCCGATGCTCACGTCGGCCGGGGCGAGGGCGTTGTCGCTGGTTGGACTGGGTGCTGCCGGACTGGTCGGCGGTCACGCCATCGGCTACGCGCTGGCCGTCCCCGACTTTCACCACAGGTCGACCCTCCTGGTGGAAACCGGACACGGCTATGTGCCGTCGGCCTCGTGGGTCGCGGTCGCCCTAGGTCTGGCTGCTGTGGTCGCAGGGATCATGTCCGGCTGCGTACGCCGTCCGACGTCTGGGGAGCCGGCGTTCGGGCGCACGGTCACGCGGATGCTGCCGGCCCAAGTGGGTGCGTTCATCGCCCTCGAGATCTTCGAGCGGGTGGCGTCGGGTGCGCCGCTCTCGTTCTCTTCGCGCCTGGTCGCCTTGGGGGTGGTCGCGCAGATCGCCGTGTCAGTCGTGGGGGCGATGCTGCTGGCGGGCTTGCGACGCCTCGGCTACGCACTCACTGGGGCCGTGCGCGCGGTGCCTCTGTCCGTCTCCTCCGGACGAGTCCCGGAGCTCGTCCGGTGCGTGGGCGGGCAGGAGCGACGGTGGCGGCGCCGGGTTCGGGCGCCCCCACGCGCTCGTCTCGCGTAACTCCTTCCCAGATCCCTTCCCACGAGGAGGTAGCTCATGAAGCGTTTCTCCTATGTGCTGATCCTTTTGGCCGGCGCCACGACGCTCGTCTGGCCGGGCAGCGTGTCTGCGCACGGCGACCGGCACGTCGGCGACGTCACATTCACGGTCGGGTGGGCCGACGAGCCGGCCTTCGTCGGGTTCAAGAACGGTGTCCAGCTGTTCCTCGCCGGGCCCGGCGAGGCACCCATCGAGGGGGCCGAGAAGACCCTCGAGGTGGAGGTGAGCCTGGGTGATGTCACGACCGAGCGTCTCGCTCTGCGCACGGTGTTCGAATCTCCCGGCGAATACCAAGCGGACCTGATCCCCACCGCACCGGGTGGCTACACCTTCCGATTCCTCGGCGAGGTGGAAGGCGAACCGGTGGATGAATCGTTCGAGTCACCCGATGACGGCTTCGACGAGGTGAAAGGCACGAACGACGTCGCCTTCCCGAACGAGGCACCGTCGGGTGCCGAGCTCGCCGACCGGATCGAGGGGGTCGAAGCGACGGCGAACCAGGTCAAGGACGACCTGATGCTTCCGCGCATCCTGGGCGTCGCAGGCGTCGTCCTCGGACTGGTCGCGCTCGTCGCTGCTTTGCGCCCCAGGAGGACGGTGCGCTGATCGTCCGGAGCCTGCTCGGCCTGGTCGTCGCTGCTGCGGCCCTGCTCTCCGCCGCAGCGCCGGCGTCGGCTCACGCGCTGCTCACCGTCGCCGACCCCGGCGACGGGGTCAGCTTGCGGCGGCCGCCCTCGGTGATCTCGTTGACATTCACCGAGGAGCTGGATCCGAAGCTGTCGTCGATCCAGGTCCGGTCGAGCGCCGGCGAGTCGTTGGTCGGCCGACCACCGGAGGCCGCCTCCGGCGACCCGCGCACGTTGCGCGTGAGGGTCGAGGATCTCGACACCGGTGTGTACTCGGTGGTCTGGCGTGTGTTGTCGCGGGTGGACGGGCACTTCACGGCCGGGGCCTACGCGTTCGGCGTCGGGGTCGATCCCAGCAAGATCGAAGAGGCCGTCGTCGCGACCGTCGAGGCACCGCCCTTATCGCCGCTCGAGCCGACCGGACGATCGCTCTTCTACATCGGTCTCGCCGGCACGATCGGGGCTGTGTGGATCTCGACGTTTGGCTTCCCGAACGACCGAAGACGCCACGGCCGTGTGTTCGCCGCGGCATGGCTGGCCGCCGCCGTGGGCTTCGTCATCCTGGCGATGGCCCAACAGCGGTCGGCTGCCGCCGGATGGGGCGCCTTCCTCGAGTCCTCGATTGGTCGCGCGGTCATCGGCCGGGGTCTCGGCCTTGCCGTCGCGGCCATCGGCATCGCTTGGCTCGTGCGCGCCCGGCGAAGCTCTCGGTTGGGCGCGCTGGTCGCCCTGGCCGCGGGGCTTGCGGCGATAGGCGTGCACGTATCGGCCGGGCATGCCGCCACGGGTCGATACGCGTGGGTGAAGATCGCCACTCAACTCGTCCATTTCTCCGCGGCGGCTGTGTGGATCGGCGGCCTCGGCGCCCTGCTCGTCGGCATCCGTGGGGAGCCGGGCGAGGTTCGGACGCGCGCGGTCCGGATGTTCTCCGCGGTGGCGGGAGTGTCGCTGGTGCTCGTCGCCGGCACCGGGACGGCCCGCGCGGTTGCCGAGATCGGTTCGTGGAGCGGGCTGGTGTCGACGGGATACGGGCGCCTGGTGCTCGTGAAGATCGGGCTCGTGGCCGCGCTCGTCGCGCTCGGCGCCCGCAACCGCTTCGTCAACGTTCCGCGAGCCGCGGCATCGCTCACCGGACTACGCCGAACCTCGCGCATCGAGCTGAGCACGGCCGCCGTCGTCTTCGTCGTGACGGGGGTTCTTTCGAGTCTGGTCCCGGCACGGTCGGTGAGCCTCGCCGAGCCTACGGCGTCTATAGTCCGCGAAGCGACGGACTTCGCCCGCACCGTGCGCGTCAGGCTGGAGATCGTCCCCGGGTATCCCGGCGCGAGCAGGTTCGCGGCCACCGTCGATCCTCTGCGCGGACGCGATGCCGTCCAAGGTGTCCGTCTCCGGCTTTCGTCCTCCGACGCCGACGTCGAGGACGTCATAGTCGAGCTCGAGCGGAAAGGGGACGTCTGGGAGCGGCGGAGCGCGGCCGTCGCCATCCCCGGCAACTGGCGGGCCGTCGTGCTCGTCGAACGAGGAGCCGCTTCCGTCGAGGTGCCCATCGAATTCCACACGCGCTGCCGGACACCGGCTCCAACGACGATGGGCCCGCCGAGGATCTACGACGTAGAGGTACCGGGGGGCTCGGTGCAGGGATACGGCGATCCCGGCAGCGCCGGACGCAACGAGGTGCACTTCACCTTCTTCGACGAGGCCGGAGAGGAGCTGCCGATGGACGATGACCCCGTGATCGCCGCGTTCGGTGACCGGGCATCGCCGCGCCTCAGTGTGCGGCGATTCTCCGCCGGTCACTTCGTTGCCGGTGGGCGCCTGGACGAGGGGGTGTGGGTGTTCGAGTTCGTGGGATCGACCGAAGATGGTGAACGCCTGAACGTATGCTTCGAGGACCGGATCTCATGAGTCGACTCATCGCCTCCGTCGCACTGTTGTGTGCCGTCACGGCCGGCGCCTGCGCTAATGACGCGCCCGCGGCGAGCCGTCCACGATCGGCCGCCACCGTGGAGATCCTCGAACCCGAAGCGAACGCGACGGTCACCGCCGACACGTTCTCCGTACGGATCGGGCTGGACGGCGGCCGCATCGTTTCCGAGACGAGCCGCAACCTGACGCCGGACGAGGGCCACGTGCACGTCTCAGTGGACGGAGAGATCCTCAGTCAGACGTACGGCCTCACGCAGAGGCTCGACGCTCCGGCGCCCGGCAAGCATCTCCTGCAGGTCGAGTTCGTGGCGAAGGATCACGGGCCGTTCAACCCCCGCGTGATCGCGTCCGTTCCGTTCGAGGTGGAAGGGTGACGCTGGCGATCGCGGCAGCAGCTCTCGTTCTGTCCGCCGGGGCGCTGGCGGCGCGAGCGATTGGACCGTTCGGTTGGGTGGTGGCCGCCTCCGGAGGCATCGTCGCGTTGGCGGTTCCGCTGGGCTACAGCTTCGAGATCCGCCGGCGGGCGTGGTTGATGGCCACAGGGGCGGGGGTCCTGGCGGTGGTTTCCGTGCGGCTCCTCGCCCCGCTTCCGATGTCGGCGACGCGATGGGGCCTGGCTGCGGCCGTGATGACCGGGGTCGCCGAGGAAGCGATCTTCCGCCGAGGGTTGTACGGGCTGCTCGTTAGGTGGGGCCCGGCGGTAGCCATCGTCTCGTCGGCCGGCGCCTTCGCGCTGGTCCACATCCCCGTCTACGGGTGGCGGGTCCTGCCGCTGAACATCGCCGCGGGCCTCGTGTTCGGCTGGCAGCGGTGGGCCGGCGGTCACTGGTCCTCACCCGCCGCCACGCACGCTCTCGCCAACGCCCTCGCTCACATCTGATGCGCCGGCTCGCGACAGTTCTCGTCCTCGTGGCCGGCGTCACGGCTTGTGGCTCCGGCGACCGCGCCGTGGTCGTAGGCGCGGTGTATCCGACCGGCGGCCACCAGGGGCCGGGCGGCATCGAGGAGTACAGGGGCGTGGAGCTCGCCGCCGAGTACGTAAACAGAGACGCCGGGACGGGCGGCCGCGCGGTGGAGCTGCGTCTGCGTCCGGCCGGGCACAGAGAGGAGGCACCGGCGGCGATAGATCGGCTGGCAGACGACGGAGTGCAAGTCGTGCTCGGCAGCTACGGGAGCACCATCTCACTGCCCGCCGCCCGGGCCGCCGCTCGCCGTGGCCTCGTCTTCTGGGAGACCGGAGCCGTCGGCGACCTGCCCATGCCCTCCTCGGAGTCGGGTGCGACGTTCCGCTATCCAGCGACCGGCCGGTTCCTCGGACGGCAGGCCGTCGCCTTCGTCGAGGACGAGCTCGAGCTCGGCGATGAGCTCACGTACACCGTCGCGTACGTCGACGACGTGTACGGCCGTTCGGTCGGCGCAGGTGCGCTCGCCGAGATCGCAGAACGCGGAGTGAAGCTCGGTGCCGATCTCGCGTACGAGCTGGCCTCCGTCGACTACGACGACCTCGTCGATCGGATCGAGCGGGCCGGCACCGACGTCCTCGTCGTGGCGGCCTACCTCGACGACGGCGTCGCGTTGCGGCGCGCGATAGTGCGGCGTGGGCTCGACCTTCGCGCGAACATCGGGACGTCGTCCAGCTACTGCATGTTGCAGTTCGGCTCGATGCTCGGGCCTGATGCCGTTGGTCTGTTCGCGTCGGACAAGCCCGACGGTCCGGCCGTGAAGGCCGAGCGCTTGCGTCCGGACGCGGCGGCGGCGTTGCGTTGGGCCCGAAGGACCTACGAGCAACGGTTCGGAACGGCGATGACCGCGCCCGCGCTCACGGGATTCTCCGGGGCTTTGGCGCTCTTCCGGCACGTGCTTCCCCGGGCCGATGGCGATTCGGCTCGGGCTATCGCGCGAGCCGCGATGCGCGCCGACGTCCCACGCGGAGCCCTTCCGGATGGCGGAGGGTTGAAGTTCTCAGAGCGTCCGTCCGAGGTGCGGACGAACGAGCGTGCGACGAGCGTCATCTGGGAGTGGGTCGCTCGAGACAACCGCGCTGTCGTCTGGCCACCGTCGGCAGCGTCACACGACATCGTCGCGCCGGGTTGATGTTGCGACGTGTCCTCTGGGGCGTGGTTGCCGTAGGCACCTACGTCGCAACAGCGCTCGTGGCATCGCGCAACGCCACGCTTCCAACAGCTCCCGTCTTCGACGGGCTTGCGCCACCCGTTCCGTACCGATACGTGAACCCGCCGGCCGACCTCGCCGAAGAGAACGAGCCGCCGCTCCGCGCCGTGGGCACGCTCAAACTGGCCGATGCCGGTTCCCGGGCGCGCACCGTCGCGACGGCCGACGGGCAGATGCTCGTCGTGTTCGCGGACGATGCCGTCGCGTCGCGTGAGGGTGAGGACGAGGTGACGGTGCGGATCACGCCACTTGATCCCGGCCCCCTTCCCGAGCCGCCCGGGGGCCTCGTCGTCTCGGGTAACGCCTACGGCGTCGACGCCCGTTACACGAGATCGCGAGATCGCGCGGAGCTCGAGGTCCCGGCCACGGTCGTCATCCGTTACGCCCAGCACGGCCGCGACGTGCTCCATCTCCGCGGACGTTCGTGGCGGAGCCTGGAGACCGAACGGGCGGAAGCGAGCTTCCAGCTCTTCGCCGAAGCCAGTGAGCTCGGTATGTTCACGGCGGCCGGCGTGCCGGAAAGGAGCCGGACGTGGATCGCGTTCGCTGTGGCCGGGGCGGGCCTCGTTGCCGGAGCGGCCGGATACCTGACCGGAAGACGCCGGCGGGGCCGGCCGCAGAGACGGCGGGGGAGCCCTCGCCGGCGACGCCCCGGGCGGACGTAGATGCGACGGCGCCTGCGCCATGCGTGGCCGCATCTCGCTCATCAAGGCGGCTGGGACGAGGCGCTCCTGATCTTCGGCGTCCCGGTGGTCCTGTTCGTGTTGCTGCGTCTTCTCGCCGGTCGGCGCCGCGAGGATGGGGGCGACGAGGGTTCTGACGGTTAGGCTCTTTGCTGACATGAGCCCGCGTCCGGAGTCAGAGACAAGCCGTATCGCGTCGTCGTTCACAGACTTCTTGCGCTTGGAGCGTCCGGATCTGCTGCCGCAGATCGCCGGGACGGTCCAGGCGACGGAGGCCACAACGGTTCTCGCGCTGCGGTACGGCGACGGTGTCGTGCTCGCGGGCGACAGGCGCGCGACGGAGGGATTGGCCATCGCGCACCGTGACATCGAGAAGGTCTTCCCGACCGACTCCCATTCGGCCATCGCCGTGGCCGGCGTAGCCGGACCGGCGATGGAGCTAGTCCGGCTCTTCCAGACCGAGCTCGAGTACTACGAGAAGGTCGAGGGTGAACCGTTGTCCCTGGCCGGCAAGGCCAACCACCTCGGCCGCATGATCCGCGCGAACCTGCCCTCGGCGATGCAGGGACTGGTGATCCTGCCGTTGTTCGCGGGATTCGACACGCGGCGAGGCGAAGGTCGGATCTACCGCTACGACGTCACCGGCGGGCTGTCCGAGGAGACCGACTTCCATGCCGTCGGTTCGGGGGGCCGGGACGCGAAGAACTCGTTGAAGAAGCTGTACGTCCGGGCCGAGGACATCGACGGTGACGGCGCCGTCGAGATGGCGTTGGAGGCGCTGGCCGATGCCGCCGAGGAAGACGCCGCGACGGCGGGTCCGGACCCGGTGCACGGCATCTACCCGACGGTGTACCTCATCGCGGCCGACGGTGTGAACGCTGTTCCGACCGAGACGATCGAGCGGATGGCTCGGGCGATGCTCGAGCGTCGCACGCGAACACAGGCTCAGCGATGAGCATGCCGACTCCTTTCCTGTACGCCTCGCCCGAGCAAGTCATGAAGGACCGGGCTGACTACGCGCGCCGCAACATCGCGCGGGGCAAGCCGATAGTGGCGTTGGAATACACCGACGGCGTCCTGCTCCTGGCGGAGAACCCGTCGGCGATGCTGCACAAGGTGTCGGAGATCTACGACAGGATCGCCTTCGCCGGAGTGGGCAAGTACGACGAGTACGAGCGACTGCGGATCCTCGGTATCCGGCAGGCGGATCTGAAGGGTTTCGCGTATTCGCGAGAGGACGTGACGGCGCGCTCACTCGCCAACCTCTACTCGCAGGTGTTGGGGCAGATCTTCACCGATTCACTGAAGCCGTTCGAGGTGGAGATCCTCGTGGCCGGAGTCGGAGAGGAGGGCGACGCAAGCGAGCTCTATCACGTCACCTTCGACGGGGTGGTGATGGACCAGCAGGGGTTCGCGGCGGTCGGCGGTCAGGCGGAGGCGCTGAGCGGTTTCCTCTCGCAGGGCTACGACGCAACACCGGACCTGTCCGGCGCGGTGTCGTTGGGGCTCGAGGCGCTGCGCAGCGTGGCGTCCGGGGACCTCGCCCTAGACCAGGTCGAGGCGGCCGTCCTCGATCGGTCCCTGCCACGTCGCAAGTTCCGGCGCCTGGAGCCGGCCGAGCTGGAAGGCTGATCGACACCCTCGGAATACCATCGTCGGCCCGTAGACTGGCCGGGTGGAGAAGCGGATCTTCGGACTCGAGTCCGAATACGGCGTCACCTGCACGTTCCGCGGCCAGCGTCGCCTGAGCCCGGACGAGGTCGCCCGGTACCTCTTCCGCAAGGTCGTCCAGTGGGGCCGCTCGTCCAACGTCTTCCTCGATAACGGCGCGCGCTTGTACCTCGACGTCGGTTCCCATCCGGAGTACGCCACGCCCGAATGCGACAACATCCCCGACCTCCTCGCTCACGACAAGGCCGGCGAGCGGCGTCTCGAGAGCTTGCTGCTCGGCGCTCAGGCGCGCCTGCACGACGAGGGCATCGCGGGTGACGTCTACCTTTTCAAGAACAACACCGACTCGGCCGGGAACTCGTACGGCTGCCACGAGAACTACCTCGTCTCGCGGTATGGGGAGTTCCAGCGCTTCGCGGACATCTTGATCCCTTTCCTCGTCACGCGGCAGTGCTTCGCCGGCGCCGGGAAGGTGCTGCACACCTCTCGCGGCGCGCTGTTTTGCCTCTCCCAGCGCGCCGAGCACATCTGGGAGGGCGTCTCCTCGGCGACGACCCGCTCGCGGCCGATCATCAACACGCGGGACGAACCCCACGCCGACGCCGAGAAGTACCGCCGGCTGCACGTGATAGTCGGGGACTCGAACATGAGCGAGGTGGCGTCGTTCCTCAAGGTCGGCGCGACGTCGATCCTGTTGCGGATGATCGAGGAGAACGTCGTCATGCGCGACATGACCCTCGAGAACCCGATCCGGGCCATCCGCGAGATCTCCCACGACATGACGTGCCGGCGCAAGGTACGGCTGGCGAACGGACGCGAGCTCAACGCCGTCCAGGTTCAGTGGGAGTACCTCACCCGCGCCCAGCGGTATGCCGAGTACCGCGATCTGCCCGACGAGCTCAAGACGTCGCTGAAGCTGTGGGAGCAGGTACTCATGGGTCTGGAGAGCGACCCTCTCTCACTGGATCGTGAGCTCGACTGGGTGATGAAGTACAAGCTCATCCAAGGGTTCCGGGACCGGCACAGCCTCCCGCTGGGCCATCCCCGCGTGGCGCTCGTCGACCTCGCGTATCACGACGTCCATCGCGGACGCGGTCTGTACTACATGCTCGAGCGCGAGAACCACGCCGAGCGGATGGTGACGGAGCCTCAGGTCGAGCGAGCGATCGCCGAGGCGCCGCAGACGACGCGGGCGCGACTCCGGGCCGAGTTCATCAAGGAAGCCAAACGCAGGCGGCGTGACTACACGGTCGACTGGGTCCACCTGAAGCTCAACGATCAGGCGCAACGTACCGTGCTGTGCAAAGACCCGTTCCGGTCCGAGGACGAGCGGGTCGAGCGCCTCATCGCCTCGATGTAAGACGCTCCGGGCGTGCCGACCTTCGCCACGGGAACCGTCGAAGCCGTTCTCGACGAGCGTCCCGGCCTCCAGACGCTCGAGGTCCGGTCGGACGCGGGGCTGCGGCGCGCCGTCCTCTACACCCGGTACGCGGCAGCGGCCCGGCCCGGTGACCGCGTGGTGCTCAACACGACCGCTACCGATCTCGGGCTCGGCTCGGGCGGCGAGGACTTCGTCGTCTGGAACCTCGCGCACGGGTCCTACGACTCGAGCGCCGACGGGCACGTGATGAAGCTTCGCTACACGCCGTTGCAGACCGAGGTCCTCACGGTCGAGGCTCCCGAGTCGCCTCACCACGAGGTGATGTCGGGAGCGAACTCCTTGGACGGCACACCCGTCCTGGCTGCATCACTGCATTCGCAGCTTCTCCCCGTCGTCCTCGGTCTGCGCATGCGACGTCCCGACGCACGGGTCGCGTACGTGATGACCGATGGTGGCGCCCTCGATGCGTCCCTGTCGACGACGGTTCGGAGGCTCCGCGATCTCGGATGGCTCGAAACGGTGATCACGGTCGGACACGCGGTCGGAGGAGACCTCGAAGCCGTCAACGTCTATTCCGGTCTGATCGCGTCCCGAGCCGTCGTGGGGGCCGATGTGACGATAGTCGGGATGGGCCCGGGGGTCGTCGGCACCGCGACCCCGTTCGGCACGACCGCGCTCGAGCTCGGGATGGCGGTCAACGCCGCGGGATCACTCGGCGGGCACCCTATCGCGGTGGTGCGGATGAGCTCGGGCGACGCGCGCGACAGGCATGCCGGCGTGAGCCACCACGCGTCGACGGCCCTGCTGCGGGTGGCGCTGACCCGAGCCGACGTTCCCGTCCCGCGGGGCACCGTGGATGGACTCGAGGAGATCGGGATGCTCCACCGGGTCGTGGAGGTCGACGCCGAACCGGTCCTGGTCGAGCTCGAAGCGGCGAGGGCCGAAGGCCTCGAGGCGTCGCACATGGGGCGCGGGCCGGAAGGGGATAGGCTCTTCTTCCTCGCCGCGGGGGCGGCGGGGATCCACGCGGGGGACATCTTGGACGGGGGAGCGAAGGATGCCTGAGTTCGTAAGTCTCGGTAAGTCGGGGCTGAAGGTGTCGCGTCTGTGCCTTGGTGCGATGAACTTCGGCAACGAGTCGTGGGGCTGCGACGAGCCGACGTCGGCGAAGATCATCGATGCGTTCCTGGAGCAGGGCTACAACTTCATAGACACCGCCAACACCTACGCCGGCGGACGGTCGGAGGAGATCGTCGGCCGTGCGATAGCCGCCCGGCGCGACGAGGTGGTCCTGGCCACGAAGGGCTACAACGCCTCCGAGGGGTCGGGCCCGAACGATCGCGGGAACTCGCGGTTGAACCTCACACGGTCGCTGGAGGGGTCGCTGAGGCGGCTCGGCACCGACTACGTCGATCTCTACCAGGTGCACAACTGGGACTGGACAACGCCGATCGACGAGACGATGGGTGCCTTGGACGAGCTCGTCCGTCAGGGCAAGACGAGGTACATCGGCTGCTCCAACTTCCAGGCGTCGCAGATCGTGGAGGCGCAGTGGGCCGCCGACGGTCCGCATGCGACGCCACTGGTCTCCCTCCAGCCGCAGTACTCGTTGATCGTCCGCGAGATCGAGCGGGACATCCTCCCGACGGCGCGCAGACAGGGCCTCGGCGTGATCGTCTGGTCGCCGCTGGGGGGCGGATTGCTCAGCGGGAAATACACAGCCGAGGACGTCCCGACGGACTCTCGTTTCGGCAAAGCGATGTCCGGTGACGTCTGGGAGAGGTTCCGGCAGACGCTCTTCACGGAGCACAACTTCGAGGTCGTCGACAAGGTCGGGGAGATCGCCGACCGCCTTGGGTCGAGTCACGTCGGCGTTGCGGTCGCGTGGACCCTTCGCCAGCGCGGTGTGACGAGCGCGATCATCGGCCCCCGCACCGTCGAGCAGCTCGAGGACAACCTCGCGGCGGCCGGCGTCGAGCTCGACGCCAGCACCCTCAAGGAGCTCGATCGGATATCCCGCGGCACGTGGGCCTATCCGAACTACATGCAGCCCGAGCCGGGCTAGAAGGATCCGGCGTCGTGGCCTACCGCGGGTTGAGGATGTCCCTGAGCTCCCTCGCGGCGAACCTGACGGCATCGCCGGCGAAGTCGGCGGTCGTGTCGACGACCCGGTCGACGTCCCGGTTCATGACGCGATCCACGTCGCGGTTCATGATCCGGTCGGCGTCGCGCCAGATGTAGATGTTAGCCGCGGCGACCGGAGCGATGCCTCCCAGGGCAACGCCCGAGACGAAGACCGCCGCGGCCAGTCGCTTCGTCTTCTGCAGCATCGTTTTCTCCTGTAGCTCGAATCCCTAGCCGCAGCGTAGGGGCAGCCGCGCAGAGGTACCGCGCAGCCCGGTACACCGGAGAAGTGACCTTTCTCACAGGCCGCCGAACGCTCTCGACGCCCGGGGTACGATACGGTCCGTGCGCAAGGTCGAGCGCCTCGTGAACCTCATCGCGCTTCTCCTGAACACCCGCCGACCGCTCATCGTCGAGGAGATCCGCAACACGGTCCCGGGCTACCAACAGGAGGACTACGCGTCTTTCAAGCGCATGTTCGAGCGGGACAAGGAGGAGCTGCGCTCGCTCGGGATCCCCATCGAGCGGCGCTTCACGGACGTGTGGGAGGTCGAAGAGGGCTACCTCATCTCCAAGGACCGGTACTACCTCCCCGAGCTCGACCTGACCCCCGAGGAGATGGCGGCGTTGTGGATCTCGTCGCGCGTCGTCGTCGAGCCCGGCGGCAAGGAGGACCAGGCCCTCGTGAAGCTGTCCCTCGGCGCCGACGGCATGGCCGATCCGACCTCGCCGCCGTGGTTGCG
>JBOGXL010000112.1:0-3841 GCA_050694575.1 Actinomycetota bacterium
GAACGCGACGACGAGAAGATCGAGGCGTGGGTCAAGGACAGCTGGCCCAGGGTAAAAAAAACGCCCGGGCGCGGGGAGCGTGGATCGTCTTCCTCGACGAGTCGGGTGTCTCGCTGACCCCGCCGCTTCGCCGGACGTGGTCGCCGAAAGGCAAGACGCCGGTCATCCGTGCTCGCTTCAACTGGAAGCGCGTGTCGATGGCCGGCGCCCTCGCCTATCGGCCAGATGGGCAGCGCGCCCGCACTCTCATCCACTTCCACCCCGGCGCCTACAACGATCTCGTCCTGATCGAGGTCCTCAAGCACCTGCGCCGCCAGTTGCGCGCCAAGGTCACCCTCATCTGGGACGGCCTGCCCTCACACCGCAGCAAGATCATGGAAGCGTTCGTCGCCACCCAACGCCGCTGGCTGGTTGTCGAGCCGCTGCCCGCCTACGCCCCCGACCTCAACCCCGTCGAGGGTATGTGGTCAAACCTCAAAGGCTCGGAGCTCGCCAACCTGTGTGTCGACACCATCGACGAATGCGTCGATGTCGCACGCGACGGAATCGACCGCATCCGCACCGACCGCGCGCTCGCCTTCTCGTTCCTGCGCCAGACGGGTCTTTCTCTATGACCCAAACATCACGTACTTATGCGAAGCTCTTTAAGAGCTCGACGATTCCCGACAGAGCCGTGTCGGGTTCGCCGGTACGCTCGTAGGCGTGACCAGAGGTTCCTTCTCGTTCCGGCCCGGCTTCGAGCTCGCCGGCGATCAGCCCAATGCGGTGGAGGGCATCGCCGCGGCGCTGCGGTCCGGCGAGCGCTTCGTCACGCTGCTCGGTGCTACGGGCACCGGCAAGACGGCCACGATGGCCGCCGTGGCCGAGCAGCTGAACCGGCCCGTGCTCGTCATCGCGCCGAACAAGACGCTCGGAGGCCAGCTCGCCAGCGAGTTCAAGGAGTTCTTCCCCGACAACGCCGTGGAGTACTTCGTCAGCTACTACGACTACTACCAGCCCGAGGCGTACGTCCCGCAGACGGACACGTACATCGAGAAGGACTCGTCCATCAACGACGAGATCGACAGGCTGCGACATTCGGCCACGGCCGCCGTGATGACGCGAAGCGACGCCATCTGCGTCGCTTCCGTGTCGTGCATCTACGGCCTCGGCACCCCGGAGGAGTACGAGGCCAACATGCTCTACCTCCACAAGGGCTCGGTCATCCCGCGGGACGAGATAGTCCGCAAGCTCGTGGCTCTGCGCTACGAGCGCAACGACCTTGCGACGACACGAGGCCGGTTCCGGGTGCGCGGCGACACGCTCGAGGTTCTTCCGGCCTTCGAGGAGTCGCTGCTGCGCGTCGAGATGTTCGGGGACGAGATCGAACGGCTGATGTGGATCGACCCGGTCACCGGCGAGGTGCTCGGCCAGCCGGACGGCCTGCGCGTGTACGCGGCCAGCCACTACGTCGCCTCGGACGCGAAGATGCAACGTGCCATGACGGGGATCGAGGAGGAGCTCCGTGGACGTCTCGCCGAGCTCGAAGGACAGAACAAGCTCCTGGAAGCGCAGCGTCTGCGCATGCGGACGAACTACGACCTCGAGATGATGCGCGAGATCGGCTACTGCTCGGGCATCGAGAACTACTCACGCCACATCGACGGGCGCGCGCCGGGCGAGGCTCCCTACACGTTGCTCGACTACTACCCGAAGGACTTCCTCGTCGTCATCGACGAGTCGCACATCACCGTGCCCCAGCTGCACGGCATGTACGAGGGCGACCAGTCGCGGAAGGAGACGCTCGTGGAGCACGGGTTCAGGCTCCCGTCGGCTCTCGACAACCGACCGCTGCGCTTCGAGGAGTTCCTCGAGAAGGTGGACCAGGTGCTGTTCCTGTCCGCGACCCCGGGCCCCTATGAGCTTCGCAACTCGAAGACCATCGTCCAGCAGATCGTCCGGCCGACGGGCCTGGTCGATCCCGAGGTGATAGTGCGACCCACGCGCGGGCAGATCGACGATCTCATCGCCGAGATCCGCAAACGGGTCGACAAGGACCAGCGGATCCTCGTTACGACGCTCACCAAGAAGATGGCCGAGGACCTCACCGACTATCTCCTCGAGATGGGTCTGCGGGTGCGCTACCTCCACTCGGAGGTGGACACCGTGCAGCGGATCGAGATCCTCCGCGACCTCCGTCTCGGGGAGTTCGACGTGCTCGTCGGGATCAACCTCCTGCGCGAAGGTCTCGACCTCCCCGAGGTGACGCTCGTCGCGATCCTCGACGCCGACAAGGAGGGGTTCCTGCGCAGCTCGACCTCACTCATCCAGATCATCGGACGCACCGCACGCAACGTCGAGGGTCAGGTGGTGATGTACGCCGATCACCTGACCGACTCGATGCGTGACGCGATCGATGAGACCAACCGCCGCCGCGACATCCAGCTCGAGTACAACCGCAAGCACGGCATCCAGCCGGAGACCATCCGGAAGAACGTGAACGACATCATCCTCCAGACGCGGCAAGGTCACGCCGCCACGCCGACCAAGGGCAGGAAGCGTCGGCGGACCGAGTCCGTCGAGATGCCGCTGGACGAGCTCAAGCGGCTGATCCTCGTGCTCGAGGAGGAGATGCACGACGCGGCGCGCGACCTCCGCTTCGAATACGCGGCGCGTCTGCGCGACGAGGTCAACGACCTCAAGCGCGAGCTTCGCGAGGTGACCGGGCAGCCCGTGTAGGCTCCACGCGATGCCGAAGTCCAACCTCGACATCGTTCTGGATTGCGCCGACCCGAAGCGGCTGGCTGATTTCTGGCGCGAGGCGCTGCGCTATCGCGAGCTCTTCGCCATGGACGACATCGTCGTGCTCGTCCCGGAGACGGAGGTCCGTCCGCCGCTTCTGCTGCAGCGGGTGCCGGAGGCGAAGAGCGGCAAGAACCGCATGCGGGCCGTCGACGTGGGTGACGATGGCCGATCCCGAGGACAACGAGTTCTGTGTCTGTGATGGGGTCGAGTGGTGACGGTATGACGGCTGCGGGCGGGATCCAGCTCGTCGTCCAGTCGGATGATTTCGGCATGTGCCATGCCGGTAACGTCGGGGTGGTCGAAGCGTTCCGCAACGGCCTGTTGACGCAGGCGTCGATCATGGTGCCGTGTCCGTGGTTCCGCGAGGCGGCGCGACTCGCAGTCGAGCACGCGATCCCCGCCGGCGTCCACCTCACCCTCACCTCCGAGTGGGATCACCTCCGCTGGGGGGCGCTCACGGGCGGTCGTTCGCTGGTGGGCGAGGACGGCCGCTTCCCGCGCACCATCGAGGAGGTGCGTGACCGGGCCAAGCCGGACGAGGTGCTGGACGAGTTCGTCGCCCAGGTCGAGCTGTTCTGTGCCGAAGGCCTGACGCCCGCTTACGTCGACTGCCACATGGGCGTTGTAACCCCCGAGCCATATGTGGAGGTCTGTCGACGTTACGGCCGTCCCTTCGACTACCCGATCGGCGAGGTCGCCGTGGGCTTCGACTCGATACACATGCTCAGCGGACGGCCGAGCGCCGAGAAGGTCCCGTACCTGCTGGACCGCATAGGGAACCTCGAGCCGGGGAAGCACCTCATCGTGAGTCACTGCGCCGTCGACTCCGACGAGCTCCGCTCGATGACGTCAAACGACGCGGAGAATGCCGAGTGGGCGCTCGAGTACCGCGTCTCCGACCTGGCGGCCCTGACGTCCGACGAGGTGCGGAAGGCGATCGAGACCCGGGGCGTGGAGCTCGTATCCGTCCGCGACCTCGTCGCCTAGATCGGTAGTTCGCTCGCTCGGGTGGTCGCGCCCAAGGCGACGTAAAGCTCGCGCGCTCTGGTGAGCTCGT
>JBOGXL010000113.1:0-3303 GCA_050694575.1 Actinomycetota bacterium
CGGGCAGGTTAGCCTGACTTCCCATGAACCGCAGCGAAGCGCTGCAGCTCGTCCGTGAGCGCACCGAGAAGGAGACCACCGTGCGCCATCTGATCTCCGTCGAGGGGATCATGCGCCGGCTCGGCCGCCGTTTCTCCGAGGACGAGGCCCTGTGGGCCCTGGCCGGCCTCTTCCACGACCTCGACCAGGACCAGACGCACGACGACCTCTCGCGTCACGGCCACCAGAGCGCGGAGTGGTTGCGCGAGGCCGGCGCCGATGAGCGGATCATCAACGCCGCGCTGGCTCACGCGCACCCGGAATACCGCACCGACCTCCTTTCGAAGGCGATAGTCCACGCGGATGCTCTGTCCGGCTTCCTCGTGGCATGTGCTTTGGTCCGTCCGGAGCGCGCGAACGGCATGAAGGTCTCTTCGGTGAAGAAGAAGCTCAAGGAGAAGGCCTTCGCGCCCGGCGTCGCGCGCGACGACATCCACGCAGTGAAAGCGGGGATCGGACTCGAGCTCGACGAGTTCATCGGGCTGGGTATAGAGGGTCTTCAGCTCGTCTCCGCCGAGATCGGCCTGTAGTTGCTCGGCGACCTCGCGAGGTTCGCGCGGGACGCCGTCCGGACGGCCGGATACCCCGGGATCACCGCGGCGATGGTCGCCGAGAACGTCTTCCCGCCTATCCCGTCGGAGATAGTCCTTCCGCTCGCCGGCTATGAGGTCTCGCGCGGCACGCTGACCTTCGTCGGCGCCGTCTTGGCGGCCACCCTCGGATCGCTGCTCGGCGCGTTCGTGCTCTATGCGGTGGGCCGATTCGGGGGCCGGCCCGTCGTGCTGCGCTGGGGCCGGGTGCTCCGTGTGGGCGAGGCCGACCTGGGTCGCTCGGAGGCGTGGTTCGACAGATGGGGCGACTGGGTCGTCCTCGGGGGCCGGGTGGTGCCGCTGGCCCGCAGCCTCGTATCGATCCCGGCCGGGCTGACCCGCATGGGGATCGGACGGTTCTCCTTGCTCACCGCGGCCGGGAGCTTGGTGTGGAACGTCGTCCTCGTTGGGGCCGGGTACGCCCTCGGCTCCCGGTGGGAGGACGTGTCACGCGTCGTCGGTCGCTACTCCGATGTGGCCGCTCTGGTGGTGATCGCAGTGCTCGCCGTCGGCTTGTACTGGCTGCTGCGGCGGCGCGAACGCTCGCGAGCCTGAGCCTCGCCGCAGGCGGGAATTCGTCGTTCGCGGGGGGTGTTTCGAGCCGTGCTCGCAGCGGCATACACCCAAAGGTCGTGAGGCCGACGTATCCTTCCGGGCAACGTCGGCGGGTCCTTCCACCGCCGGCCGGCCGTTTGACAGGCCCGGCGGCCGCCCGTATAAGGGCCTGAGCAGCAGGAACGCCTGTGACCGAGACCAAACCACTCGAGGACGGTGTAGTTCAGGATGCGCCGAAGGCGCCCCCTGTGACTGGCAAGGCCGCCCCGAAGCCGCGTAAACCGGCTTCCCGAGCCAAGGGTGCCGGGCGCAAGCGTGCCCCGGCGAAGGCCAAGCGTGCCCCGGCGAAGGCCAGGCGTGCCCCGGCGAAGGCCAGGCGTGCCCCGGCGAAGGCCAGGCCCAAGCGGGCGAAGGCCGCCCGGGCCGGGGGAAACGGATCGGCGCCCGAAGGCGGCCACCTCGTCATCGTCGAGTCGCCCACCAAGGCCAAGACCCTCACGCGTTACCTCATCCCCGTCCTCGGACGGGGCGTGACGGTAAAGGCGTCCTACGGCCACGTCCGGGACCTCCCCGAGTCCAAGCTTGGCGTCGACACCGAGAAGGCCTTCGAGCCGACCTACGAGATCCTGTCCGGCTCGAAGAAGGTCGTCTCGGAGCTCCGATCGGCGGCCAAGCGCAAAGAACAGGTCTGGTTGGCCACCGACCTCGACCGCGAGGGCGAAGCGATCGCCTGGCACGTGTGCCACGCGATAGGGATGGCCAACGGCCAGGATGCGCCGAAAGGCACCCGCTCCAACTGGGTGGACGACCGGGTGCGCCGAGTCGTCTTCCCAGAGATCACGCCGGAAGCCATAGAGCAGGCCTTCCGTCACCCGCGCGACATCGATCTACACCTCGTCGACGCGCAGCAGGCGCGCCGCGTCCTCGATCGACTCGTCGGCTACAAGCTTTCGCCTCTGCTCTGGAAGAAGGTGCGTCCGGGACTCTCCGCCGGGCGTGTCCAGTCCGTGGCTCTTCGCCTGATCGTCGATCGCGAGCGAGAGATCGACGCGTTCGTCGCCGAGGAGTACTGGACGATCGAGGTCCCCTTCGATACCGAGCTCCACGAGCGCTTCTCCTCCTCGCTCCACAGCGTCGGCGGCCACAAGATCGAGATCGGCAACGAAGATGAAGCCAACCGGCACGTCGAGGCGATCCGGAACGCGGGCACGTACACCGTCGGCGAAGTGCGCCGGCGCGAACAACGGCAGAACCCGCCGCGTCCGTTCATCACGTCGACCCTGCAACAAGAAGCCGCGCGCAAGCTCAGCTTCTCGGCCCGGAAGACGATGGTCCTCGCCCAGCAGCTCTACGAAGGAGTGGAGCTCGGCCCGGAGGGTCAGGTCGGGCTCATCACGTATATGCGAACCGACTCCGTGCACCTGGCCCCCGGCGCCGTGCAGGAGATCCGCTCGGCGATCAAGGAGCGTTACGGCGACCACTACCTCCCCGCCAAGCCGCGTGTGTACCGGTCGAAGAAGGGGGCGCAAGAAGCGCACGAAGCGATCCGCCCGACGCACGCCGCGCGGCACCCCGACGCGATCCGGCAGCACCTCGAGCCCGATCAGCTGCGGCTCTACCGGCTGATCTGGGAGCGAACCATCGCGTGCCAGATGACCGAAGCACTCTTCGACGCCACCTCGGTCGACATCATCGCGGGGGACCATATGCTCCGCGCGACGGGTCGGGTGATGCTCTTCGACGGCTTCCTCGTTGTGTACCGCGAGGGACGCGACGACGAAGAGGAAGAGGCCGAAGGACGGCTCCCAGAGCTTACAGAGGGACAGAACCTCCGACTCGTGGACGTCATCCCGACGCAGCACTTCACGCAGCCGCCGCCGCGGTACACGGAGGCGAGCCTCGTCAAGGCACTCGAAGAGAACGGGATCGGCCGTCCGTCGACCTATGCCCCGACGCTGTCCACGCTCGTCGATCGCGAATACGTGCGCGTCGATCAGCGCCGGCTCTTCCCGACCGACGTCGGGATCGTCGTGACCGATCTGCTCGTCGAGCACTTCCCGCAGATCGTCGATCTGAAGTTCACGGCCACGATCGAGGAAGACCTCGACGAGATCGCGCG
>JBOGXL010000114.1:0-10192 GCA_050694575.1 Actinomycetota bacterium
CACTGTACGCGTTGCTCGGTTGCCTTCCGAGTCGCTGGATAGCACCAAGGAATGACGACACGTTCAGTCCACGTCCAGCGATGGATGCTGGCCGCACGAAGTTGAAGAAAACATCGCACTCGATCAACTGCAGTGTCTCTTCGTTACTATCCGCGGCGTCGATGCCTTTGTCCCTGTAGATCTTCAAACACTCCTTCTCGCCGGCGTCGTGTGGCGGGGGCGTGTCGATGTCGCTGAAGGGGGCCCAGCCCACGCCTTTCAACCCGTTGAACACGCGGTGGTCGGGCACGTTCTGCTTCACGATCTCCGGGAAGTCCAGCGTCGTGACGCCATAACGCGGGTAGTACCGCTGTTTGCTGGCGTTGAGCGCGAAGAACCCGAAGGTCGAGCCGTCCTGGTTGAAGATCACGTGCGTCACACGGTTGGATGCGAATCGGAGGACGGCCGCCTGGATGTCGGCCTGATAGTTGCTGTCAGCTCGGACACCGAAAGTCTCGGCCACCTTGAACCCGTGTCGCGCCAACGCCCGCTGGAAATCGACGTTGTGCTTCGCGTGAAAGGGGATATCCATGTAGACGAGGCCGATCTTGGGTGAACCCGACGGTGCCGGAGCGGCGGTGTTCTGGTCCCATGGGGTGAACAGCTTCTGAGTCACCAGCCCGTCGATGAATGCAGGGACCATCCGCTCGATGTTGAAGCCACCTACCGGCCACATCGTCGGGAACGTCCGAAGCGTGGACGAGTCGAACCCGACGCCGTTCTCACCCAACAGGCGTGTTCCGCTTGTTCAGACACGCGCGGAAGTCGTCGCTCGATGCCTTTGCGGGAGTCAGCACCGCGAAGACACGGTTGTCCTGCGTGAATGTCGCACAGGCAGCGCCTACTTGATCCTCGGTGCCGGTGGCCTTGAAGCTGTAGACCACGTTCTTCAGCTTGCGACCCGCTACGCCGCCACGCGAGTTGAAGTAGTCCATCAGCGCGTTCGCCCTCGCCGTCCCGCTGCCTTGGGTCGCCCCAACGATGCCGGCATCGCTGAGGACCGCGTCAGCCGACTCCGAATCGGTAGTGCCGATCAGGATGCTGTCGTCGGTGATACCTTGCGCAACGGCGTCTTGTCGGGGGTTGGCGTCTCGTACGCGTCCAGACCCAACGCCCCGGCCGGCGAGAGCACCCGCGGCGGCGATCGACCGACCAGCGCGCGTGGACGACACACCGTTCAGGCCGGCATCGTCACCGGTTGTCGCCAGCTCCAACCCCGGATCGAGTTCGGACGACGCCCCCGGGCTCACGTCGGTGCGCACCACCGTGCTGCCGCAGGCCCCGAACGAGAGAGCACCTACGAGTGCCCAGGCGATGCCTCTCCCCATAGCCATGCTTGTCCTCATACCCATACGGTGCCCGTTTTGCCGCGCGCAAAGTATCGTCCTAACGAACGAAAACAGGCCGCCACGCTTGTGGGGTACACCAGCGGCCACCGGCCCCTCAGGGCTGTAGCGTGGCGATGTCGGATGAACACGAGATAGGAGTCCGCCATGGACACACCACCGATCGTGTCGCCGGACGAGTGGGAGGCTGCACGCCGGCAACTCCTCGTGAAAGAGAAGGAGCTGACCCGCGCCCGTGACGCTCTCGCCGCCGAGCGTCGCCGGATGCCGTGGCAGGCCGTTGAGAAGGAGTACGAGTTCGAAGGGCCCGAGGGCAAGGCGAGCTTGCTCGACCTGTTCGACGGCCGCGGTCAGCTGATCGTCTACCGCGCCTTCTTCGAGCCGGGCGTGTCCGGCTGGCCCGACCATGCCTGCATCGGCTGCTCCATGCTGGCCGACCAGGTCGCGCACGTCGCCCATCTGCACGCCCGCGACACCAGCCTGGTGTTCGCCTCGCGCGCGCCGCAGACGGACATCGAGCGCGTGAAGGCGCGCATGGGCTGGGAGATGCCGTGGTACACGTTGACGGACGACTTCGACAAGGACTTCGGCGTGGACGAGTGGCACGGAACGAACGCGTTCATCCGCGACGGCGACACCATCTTCCGCACCTACTTCATCAACACCCGCGGCGACGAGGCGATGGGGAGCACGTGGAGCTACCTCGACATCTCTGCGCTCGGGCGCCAAGAGGAGTGGGAGGACTCGCCGAAGGGCTACCCCCAGACCCCCCCGTACCAGTGGTGGATCTGGCACGACGAACCACGAACCGATCCCCATTGACGCGGCCTGACCGCTTGCTACCTCGGCTAGACGAAGGCGTGGACGACCACGCGGTGATGACGGATGGCTTCCCGCCCGAAACGGGCCACGAACCGCCGGGCCCGCATCGGCAACCACCGCAGCGGCTCTCCTCTGCCGAACGGCCGTAGGTGCATCTTCGTCTCCACGCGACCGAAGCCTGCCGCCCGGCACCACGCGTGCAGAGCCGGAAGCGTCGGGACGTACCAGTTCGTAAAGTCGCCCCCCAATTCGTCACCTGGAAAGAACAGCAGCAGATTCGGGCTGGGATACCCGAGCACCTCGATCGCTTCGGTCTCGATCACCGCGACCTCTTTGGTCAGCTCGCGCACACTGCGCAGGCCGGCCAACGGCTCGGGAAGGTGATAGAGCACGCCGAGGAAGAGAACGATGTCGAATCGGCCGATCGAATCCGGTTCGACCTCCAGGAAGTTCCCCACGACCGGCTCGACGCGACTGTGGAGGGCTTCATGGGCGAAGTCGAAGGCGCGGCGGCCGGGCAGAGTTTCGGGACGCCAGAAGTCGGTGACGTCGCGCTCGAGATCGGGAAGCACCCCTCGCGACCGGCACTCCTCCCAGTACGCCTGCCGCGCGCCGAAGTCCACGCCCCAAACGTAGTGATCGAGCGCGACGACCCGAGAAGCCCCACGTCGCTCGGCGAGGAAGGAGTAGTAGCCGTCCCACGCTCCGATGTCCAGCACACTGCGGCCCGAGAAGTCGGGCAGCTGTTTGGCCGTCAGCGGAATCGTCTTCGAGTCCCCCGGCGTGACGACTCCGTGTCCGAGGTGGATGGAGTGGTACCACGGGATCTCGTCGACCCCTTTCCGAAGTTCGTCCGCTCGTCGCACTGTGGCTTACTCCTCCACCGTGTCCCAAAGGGTAGTTCTTGCGGAAGGCCGTGACGAAGCCGACTACTCCCAGATCCGTCCGGGCTGGCGTTCGATCGACAATCCGCGTTCGAGGTCCAGGGGCGGTGTTTGCGGCAGTCGCAAGACCATCACGCCGCGCTGGTCGGGTGTGGGTTGCGGTCCATCTTCGGTTCGGCCGGCCAGCGGGCCCAGCCAGACTTCCCATCCCAAGCGCTCGTAGAAAGACGGCCGATCCGTCTGCAGGCACCCGATCTCGAAATCGACGATGTCTTCGGCCAACCGGCGCATCACCGCTCCCCCACACCCACGGCCCTGATGCTCGGGGAGCGTCGCGACCGCATCGACGAAGGCGGTCTTCAGGGCACGTTCCCCTTCGGGCTGTACCCACCGGGTCGTGACGACGGCATGACTGACGACCTCGGCTCCCCGACAGCCCAAGAAGTGACGTCCACCAGAAGGGATGAAACTGAACAGCTTCCGGAACTCGGCGTTATCGTGTGCCGCGATACACACCTGGATGACCGACTCTCGCAGGGCGGCCGTCAGTTCTTCCGTCGGCAACGTCAGGACGTTCAGATCCATGGCCTCCAATCATCGCGCTATCCAGTGCGCGAGGAGGCCTTGTCCAGGTTGAGGGAGTCGAAGAGCTTTCCGCCGAGGACCGGAGCCAACAGCCGGACCAGCTGTCTGTAACGCTTCGCCGGGAACCTGTAGCGCAGCGCCTCCTCTGTCGACGTGCGGATCGTCAGTTCGCGCTGCAACACCGTTGCCTTGTTGATGCTCACACTCTCGATCTCGCTCGGTGCCAGCCGCCTGGAGCCCGGGACGCGCGTCTGTCCCTCGGCGCTGCTTCCGGCGAGGCTCAGCATCTTCTGCCGCTTGCGAGCTGAGCTCTGACGGGAAAGCACACCGCGGGCCGCGCCCAGAAGTCCGGTGGATCCACCGGAGGCGATCAAAAGCAGACCATCACCGAAGACGACGAGCGTAGCCGCGGCGCGTGAACCTGCGGAACTCATCTCGACCTCGCCCCGGTACGCGCGGTCGGCCCATCGCACCCGCTTGTACGCGCGCGCGGTCGGTCCGCGGTACACGGATGGTTGGAGGTCGCTCGGTTGGATGCGCGCGAAACCCTTGGTCGTGCCGACGAACTGGTCCTCATCGGTGTCCTCTTCGGCCTCGACCGAGTGCCCAGAGGCCTCGGGCTCTTCTTCCGTCCCAAGCGGCGGATTCGCGCTTGGAACCTGATGCTCAACCTGCCAAGGCGCCGGCTCTGGATCGGGTTCAGGCGTTGGCTCGGGCGCGACCGGCGCGGGGCGTCGCTTGGGCATCCTTCTTCTACGTGCCGAGGTTGTGCGCTTCCTCCTTGCTCGCCGACGCTTTACGGGTCGCTCTGTCGGCTCAGGTTCCGGCTCGGGTTCCGGCTCGAGCACCGGACCCTCGTCGTCGAATACCGGTTCTCCGTCCTCGTCGACCGCAAGGATCGCCTTCTCCTCGACCTCATGGACGCCTTCGGCGACGGAGTCGGCCCCATGTTCCTCGGGCTCGAACAGGATCCGTGGCGACGGATCGAGATCGGATTCGTCCGGGAGCTCGTCGACGACCATCTCGGACAGGGCCTGGATCTCGACCACATCGACCTGCGTTTCGAGGACCTCGGTGGCAACCTCTACGAGCCTCCGACCGCAATCCGGACATACAACGAACGCAGGCGGGATCCCGAGATTGCAGTGGGGGCAGATGGGCATCAGTCAACCAGGGCTAGTCCTCGGGTAGTTGAGTCGGCCGCCAACGAGCGCGTTCAAGCGGCCGAGCGAAACGGCGAGGCTGCCTTCTGACCGAGCAGGATACGGAGAAGCACACGCTCCCCTTCACCTCCGTCGTCCCGCGATCTGATCCCGAACAGCTCCGCACTGGCGCCGGCCGAAGAGAGCCGCTCGAGAGCTTCGTCGGCCTCGGCTCGCGTCGCCGACTCGAATCGCAGAGGTCCGGCCTCACCACCGAACCCTTCACGCACCTCGAAAGACCGGAAGACTACAGTCTTGGCCATGGCTGCCTCTCTCGCCGCAGATGTGTATCCCTCTCTGTCGTCTTCGGCCGCCGACGGCTGCGGCAAAGGATGATGAAAGGGTCGAACGGACGTCCACGCGAGTACGAAGCGCCGACTGGACTCCCCTTCCGCAAAGGTTCGATGACGTGGACGGTCAACATGGAACCCGCTATCGCCGCCGGCGGCGGTCGAGCGCTCCTTCTCCAGGTTCTGCACCCACTCGTGGCGGCCGGTGTCGACACGTACTCGGACTTCGCGCAGGACCCTTTCCGTCGCGGACTCCGAACGGCCGACATGATGCTGAAGCTCGCCTTCGCCGATGCCGACACGTCGAAACGACAGGCCGTGACTCTGCGCCGGATGCACCAGCGGGTGCGAGGCGTGTCGAAGGAAGGCATCCCCTACGGCGCTCTCGACCCCGCCTTGCTGGTGTGGGTCTGGGCGACCTTGGTCGATGTGTCTTTGCTCATGTACGAGCGTGCTGTCCGGAAGCTGAACGTCATCGACCGCGAACGCTACTACCGGGAGCAGAAGCTCATCGCATATGCGTGCGGCGTCCCGCGTGGTGGATGCCCGGAGACCCATTCCGACTTCACGAAGTACTTCGCCGACTTCATCGACAACGAGCTCCGCATCACCGACACGGCGCGTCTCGTCGCCTTCGCCGGCCGCCATCCACCGGTGCCGTGGCCGCTGGGGACGCCGCTCGGTCTCCTCACGACGTTCGTAACCGCCGGGCTGCTCCCCGAGCCGCTCCGGACGGAGCTCGGGTATCGGTGGTCACCCGGTCGCGAGCGGCTCCTGCGCGCGGTTTTCCTCGCTTCCCGAATCGGCGCTCGCACGACGCCCGTCGGTGTGCGTCATGTACAGAACCGCTACTTGATCGGACGTAAGACCCCGCTCGGCTGGTGGAGGAATCGTCCGGTGCGGGTTCCGCCTCACCTCGGCTGATACACCTCCGACTCCGGGCAGCTCTCCATGTGGCCAGGGCTTCTACCGCCCAGAGTCGACGGCCGCGCGCTCTGCGATCCCCTCGGGAACGGCATCGTCATCCGGATCGGCCGCCGGCTGTGCGTCCCTGAGCGCCAGCGCGATCAAGATCGCAAGGCCCAGCGACGCCACTGCACTGATCGCGGCCGCCACGTGGAAACCTTGCGTGAAGGCGTCGCGCGCGACATCCACGAGCGCCGAGCCGGCCTGCTCACACAGTTGACCCGCGACCTCGATGGCGCCGCCGAGCGTGTCCCGAGCGACACGTGCCGCTCCAGCCGGCACGCCGGCAGGCACTGCATCCGCCATCCCACTCCGATACACGGCGACACCGATGCTGCCGAACACGGCGATGCCGACCGCGCCGCCGAACTCTGCCGCCGTCTCCGACAACCCCGCGGCCGCGCCGGCCCTCTCGGGCGGCGCCGAACCGATGATCAGATCGTTCGTGAGCGTGAAGAGTGGAGCCGTGCCGAGAGAGAAGAGAGACGACGCACCCACGATGAGACCGAAGCCCGACGATGAGTCGATCTGCGTGAACACCGCGAACCCGGCTGCCGCCAAGACCAAGCCGCCGGCCATGAGGTACGCCGGCCGAACGAACCGCACTACACGCGGTGTCAGCTGCGACTCTACGACGAAGGCGATGGCCCACGGCAGCGTCCACAGCCCGGCCTCCAGGGGAGACAGGCCGAGCACGAGCTGAAGGTACTATTACCTCGTCAGCTGAGCGTGTAGCCGCGCTACGGTCCGAAGACCTGTTCGCAGCTCACCGGCGGCGGGTCGGCTGCGTCGATCCAGCAGCTGTCGTTTCCAGCTCCGCCGTTCATCTGGTCGGCTCCGGGTCCCCCGAAGAGGGAGTCGTTGCCGAGACCGCCGAACAACACGTCGTTTCCGTTGCCCCCGGACAACGCGTCGTTCCCGCCTTCGGTGTTGTCCCCCGCATCGAAATGGACACCAGCGCCGGTCGTCCCGACCTGGCCAACGTGGTCGTCCCCGTCGTCCCCGGACACCGAGTCGTTCTGGGGACCACCGCGGACGAGATCATTGCCTCCGAACCCGGACACCGAGTCGCGCCCGCCGCGAGCCTGGATGCAATCGTTGCCTGCGGTGCCGCCGATGCTTTCGTTGGAGGACGTGCCGAAGCGCGTTGTAGCGCACGCGATAGTGTGCGCCTCCGCCGGCCCTGCCCCCAGACCTCCGAACAGAAGCGCGAGCGCCGCAAGGCTCACACAACGTCTGATCCCAAGCTGCATCGAAATAGTCACGGTTTCCCCGCTCTGTGAACCGATAGGAGCGACGGCCAGTGTACCTAGGCCTCAGGGAGCAACTCCAGGGACCAGAGAGGCCGTCAGCGGGCGTGCCAGCGCGGTTCTCGGCCCTCAGCGCGTGCTTGCGCGCCTTCCCGAGCGTCCTCCGAGGCCCCCACGAGCCGACGCATCGTCTCGCCGAACCGGACGGCCTCCGTCCAGGACAGGTACCGCGAGCGCCACGCCACCTCCTTCGTGGCGCGTACGGCCAGCGGTCCGCCTTGGCACAACCGCTCGGCCAGTCGCACAGCCTCCGTCAAGAGCTGATCCCCCGGCACGATCTTCCACGCCAGCCCGATCTCGAGCGCGTGTTGCGCGTCGATCGTGTCGCCCGTGAGCAACAGCTCCATCGCGTTCTGCCAGCCCAGCCGCTCGGAGAGCCGGATGGCGCCGACGATGGTCGGCGTTCCCAGCTTCACTTCCGGGAACCCGAACGTCGCGCTCTCGGAGGCGATCACGAAGTCGCATGCCGCCACGCCGGTCAGTCCGTAGCCGATGCAGGGACCGTTCACTGCAGCGATCGTCGGCTTCCAGAGCTCCAGGCCGCTCTCGAAGGAGTTGATGGTTGGGATCTCCCAGAACGTCCCGGGCCACGAGCCGACGGCGCCCTGCGGGTTGCGCAGGTCCACACCGGCACAGAAGCCCCGGCCGGCGCCCGTGAGGATCGCCACCCACGCGTCGTCGTCCTCCTTGAAGCGCAACCACGCCGCGTTCAACGCCTGCCGGAGCTCGGCGTCGATCGCGTTGAGGACGTCCGGCCGGTTGAGCGTTATGGTCGCGACGTGTCCGGTGCGCTCGAACAACACCGGACCGCCGCTCATGCGAAGAGCGCTGCGGGAGGAGTGGGCTGCCCGGAACGCTTGGTGTACGCGTAGCGATGCCGGTACTCCTGGCCCGTCAACCCGCGGATCTGCTCCATCAGGTCGTCGGTGAACGTGCGCAGCACGCGCGGGTCGTCCTTCGCTTCCTTCGGCACGTGGACGGGCCTGCCGAAGCGCACGGTCACGCGGGGACCGAGGCCGGGCAGCTTGGCGTCCTTCGGCATGACGTGCATGGTGCCGATGAGCCCCAGCGGGATGATCGGGCAACCAACCTCCACCGCCATACGCGCGGCCCCCGTCTTCCCCTTGTACAGACGGCCGTCCGGAGACCGCGTTCCCTCCGGGAATATCCCGAGGAGGTTGCCTGCGTCGAGCACGTGCTTGCCGGCGTTCAGCGAGCCCTGAGCCTGCGCGGAATCCTCACGGCGGACGGGGATCACACCGGCCGCCTCCATCAGCAGCCGTGTTTGCCACGCGTCGAAGTACTCGGCCTTCCCGATGAAGGTGACGAAACGCGGAACAACGAGCGTGATGAAGAAGGGGTCCACCAGCGAAAGGTGGTTCGGGGCGAAGATCGCCGCTCCGTGCGGCGGGATGGCCTCGACCCCCTCGACTCGGACGCTGTACAGCCGGCGCAGCGCGGGACCCGCCGTCAAGCGGGCCGCACCGAAGGCCATCCGCCCGTACCACCGGAGCAATCGCCCACCGGGAAGCTGCGGCAGCCGGACGCTCACGTCAGTTCATGGACGGGTCGGTCGGGAAGTTCGCCACGAGCGCGAGTTTCCCGGGCTGACGGCGGAGCACGAAGCGCCATAGTGCTCCGGGCTCCGACGTCAGTGCGTCCTCCGGATCGGCGTCGACGACGTACCACGACCCTTCGGCCAGCTCCGCCTCGAGCTGTCCCCCGCCCCAACCCGCATAGCCCGCGAAGACCCGCAAGCGATCGACATCGTCCCGGACGTCATCGACCGTCGTGCTCAAGTCCAACACGCCGAGGCCGCCGAGAACCGGCTTCCATCCGAGTGGGGGCGTCCCGGCCCTGACCCGTGCCAAACACACCGCTCCATCGGGCTGCACCGGACCACCGACGAAGACGAGCTGTGGCTCGGCGGCCATCGTGCTCCAGTCCTCGAGCGAACCTTCACGCAAGCCCGTCTCGCTGGGACGATTCAGGACCACGCCGGCGGCGCCTTCGTCGTTGTGCTCGACCACGAGGATCACGGAGCGGAAGAAATTCGCGTCGACAAGCCCGGGCGTCGCGACGAGGAGCCGCCCTCGCAGGGTCGGCTCCTGCTCGTCGTCCGCCATGTCCGGCTCCACTTCTCCAACCCGTCTACCGGGCGACCGCGGATCCCTCCGCGGCCGACTTCAGCCGGCCGAGCGTGTGTTCCATGTCATCGATCAGCTGTGCCCGGCGGGCATCGATCATTACTTGTCGCTCTTCGTCCGGACGAGCGAGCACGCTCGACGTGAACCCCACTTCTTCGGTGCCCAGCTCGAACGACTCGGTGACGCGCGTTCCTTCTCCTTCCGGCGTCAGCCGGTACCGCCACGTGCACACGCGGAAGTCCATCGTCCCGACCACCCAGGCGAACTCTTCCCCCTCGTCGGCGGCGATGACCGTGTTGGGTGTCGTCCATTCGTTCGTGTTCCGCTGGTTCGTCCCCTGGAAGACCGCCCCGACCGTGGGTCCAGAGCTCCCCCGTGCCCAGGACGCCCCGACACATTCGGGGCTCCACTCGCCCATCCGAGTAACGTCGGCGATCATCGCGTAAACGGATCGTGGCGGCGCGTCGATGAACGCGCTGGCTTCGCCTCGCATCTCTACGGTCATCGAGCCTCCCCGTGGCTTTCGGGCAGCGTACCTCGCCGGCCGCCTTCGAAGCCGCGCGGGACCCGGAGCGAGCGCGCGGCTCAGGCCCTCAAAAGC
>JBOGXL010000115.1:0-3850 GCA_050694575.1 Actinomycetota bacterium
AAGAGGCGCTGGAACGTGGCGGTGGTCTCACGAAGCGGGCGCAAAACGCCTTCCAGCTGCTCCAGGTAGCGCTCCTCGGTTTCCCCGAGGTCGCTCGGCTCGAGCGCGCACGCCGTCGCGGCGACGGTCACGAGCAAGATGCCCGCGACCAGACGGAAGACATGCTGCATCGATGGTTCTCCGCTCTCGTCTGGGGCTTCCGGGTCGCGTGCGAGCCTATACCAGGAGTACCGTCGACACGCCGTTGTCCATGCACGAAAGAGGACACGCCTCGATGACGCTGACCTTCGCGGTTCCAGAGCACGTCAAACCGATCCGCAAGAAGGTGCTCGACTTCATCGAACAGCGGATCTACCCGGTCGAGCCACAGCTGGACGAAGGCGGTCCGGAGGCCTTCGAGATCATCCGCAACCTCATGGACCAAGCCAAGCAGGACGACCTCTGGGCACTCGGGCATCCCAAGGATATCGGCGGAGGGGGCCTCCCCTTCCTCGATTACGTCTACGTCAACGAGGTCATCGGTCGTTCGGAGTACGCGATGGTTGCTCTCGGCACCCACTCGTTGCAGGACTCGATCATGCTCAACCTCTACGCGTCCGACGAGTGGCGCGAGCGCTACCTGAAACCGCTCGTCGAGGCCGAGGTCTTTCCGTCCTTCGCCATGACCGAGCCGGACGTCGCGTCATCGGATCCCACCCAGATCCAGACGAGAGGCGAGCTCGTCGACGGCCACTGGGTGATCAACGGCCGGAAGTGGTTCACCACAGGCGCCGCCCGCGCCGCGTATACGACGGTCATGGCGCGCACGGAGCCCGAAGGCACGCCGGTGCATCTGTCATTCTCGATGATCGTCGTCCCAACGGACACCCCCGGCTACAACATCATCCGCGAGACCCCGGTGATGGGACTCCACGGTGGGCATTACGAGGTCTCCTACGACGACGTGCGTGTCCCCGAGTCCAACCTCCTCGGCCCTCGAGGTCACGGGTTCGTCATCGCCCAGCAGCGACTCGGCCCGGGCCGGATCTTCCACATCATGCGCTTCCTCGGACAGGCTCAGCGCGCCTTCGATCTGCTGTGCCGGCGCGCGAACAACCGTGTCGCGTTCGGCGAACCGTTGGCGCGCAAGCAGCTCGTGCAGAAGATGGTGTTCGACAGCTACCACGAGATCCAGTCGACGCGGCTGCTCACGCTCCATGCCGCCTCACTGATCGATCAAGGCGACGATGCTCGCGTCGAGATCGGACACATCAAGGTCGTGGGGGCCCAGATGGTGTGCAACGTCGTCGATCGCGCGATGCAGGTCCACGGCGCCAAGGGGCTTACGCCGGACACGCCCCTCGAGCGCATGTACCGTCATGGACGCGCCGGCCGCATCTTCGACGGCCCCGACGAGGTCCACATCTGGTCGGTGGCGCGGCGACTCCTCGGCGCGCACAAACAGGGCGGCCCCGGTTGGGACTTCGGGAGCCGCTGACACGTTCGAAGGCGGCCGCGCGCCGCCGGCGCCTCGCTCGCTCCTTCACCGTCGCCGTCGTTGTCGCCGTGGCCGCCACCGCCACCGTTCGGGCCATTACCAAGACCTCCGACGTTGCGCGGCCGGCGGCTCACCGCGTCGTCGTGCCGGGTCAGCACGTTCTTCCTCAGCACACGATCGCGCCGAGCACATCCCCGACCTCGGCTCCGTCGTCGGGCCGTCCGGTCTTCGCCGTCGCGCCGGGTAGGACTCCGGCGTCGGGTCCGGGTCCGCTCCGCCTGTTCACCGTCGAGGTCGAGGACGGTACGGGGATCGGCCCCGCTGAGCTCGCCCGAGCCGTCGAGTCCGTCTTGTGGGACCGGCGCAGCTGGGGCGGCAGCGGACGTGTCGCCTTCCGGCGGGTGGCCTCCGGGGGCTCGCTCCGGGTGATCCTGGCCACCCCGGCGACCACACGATCGTTGTGCCGGCCCCTCGACACCGGACGCACGCTGTCGTGCTACCAACACGGCCGGGCGGTCCTCAATCTCCACAGATGGGAGAACGGCTCGGAGTACTTCCCCGATCTACCGGACTATCGGGCGTACATGATCAATCACGAGGTAGGGCACGCCCTCGGTCACGATCACGTCGGATGCCCCGGGCCGGGGCGGCCCGCGCCCGTGATGCTCCAGCAGACGAAGGGCCTCGCCGGGTGCACGGCCAACGGCTGGCCGCTCCCGACCGAACGCGACTAGCCCTCTTCGGGCGGGGGGCCCGCCGGCACCACTTCGGCCGTGCCCTTCATGGTCGGGTGCACGTCGCACTGGAAGTAGTACTCACCCGGCCTGATGGCGGGGACCTCGTAGGTCACGCTCTGCCCCGCGGAGATGACCTCGCCCCGGAACAGCGGATCGTTGAGCGAAGCCTCCGACGGGTAGATCGCGATGTTGTGGGGCTGTGAGTCGGCGTTCTGGAACTCGATGACGGCGCCGCCGGAAGACAGCTCGAGCGTGTCGGTGTCGAAGGTGAGGTCGGCCGCGGCAACCTCGAGGGCCGGGCGATCCGCTGCCTCTTCGGAGAGGTAAGCCGGCCCGCGCTGGATCGCCAACGCGCCGGCCGCCACGGACACCAGACCCAGGAGCACGAGGACGCCCACGATCGTCGAGGTGCGGACCCGCTTCCCCGCCGCTATGGCAGCGGCGCCCACGAGGATCGCGATCGCCGTCCCCAGCGCGATGACGACGGCGCCTTGCTCACCGGCCGCCAAGAGCACACGGGACATGCTGAACACGAAGATCTCGGTGACGACGATGGCCAAGACCGGGATGAGGACGGGGAGGATGGTGCGTTCTCGCAGCTCTTGGTTCATGTCCGCAGCTCCGCTCTGTTCAGGTCGGCGTCGAGCTTGCTCCACTGGAGGACGTCGACTTTCTCACGCTCCTCCAGCGAGTACCACTTGAAGAAGTACCAGGCGATTACCGTCCACAGGATCGCCCCGCCGACGATCTTCATGAGCAACCCGGCGACTCGCTGGTCGGTCAGCGGCGAGATGCCCCACAAGCTCGGGCCGTCTGCGTACGTCCGGTATAAAACGGTCTGTCCGAAGGTGAGGAAGGAAGCGGGAACGGTAGGCACCAGGGATTGCAGGAAGAGATAGAGCATCCGCGGCGGATACGCGAGCTTCGGCAGCTCGATCAACGGGTTGACGACCGGTGACCACATACACAACGCGGTGCCGACCAGCACAACGTGCGCGCCGAAGTGGAAGAGCTCCGACGTGGCGGCGAGCTCCACCACTCTCGGGATGTGGGACACGGCTATCGCTATGTTGAAGAGCACGAGCGCGATGAGCGGGCGCGTCAGGAACCGAGCCACGGCGATGCCGCGGCGGCCGAGCAAAGACCGCAACAGCCAGTCGGGTGTACCGACCAGGAGCAACGGCGGCGCCACCAGGCTCAAGAGGAGGTGCTGCACCATGTGGACCGAGTAGAGGTAGCCCTCGGAGATGTCGTGGATCGGGTAGTCGGCGGCCACCCAGATGGTGAGAAGACCCGCACCGAACGCCAAGATCTGGCGGCGGGACACCGGCCGCTCGATCGGATGCACCTTCTTCGGCCCGATGCGCCGGACGGCCCAGGCGTACCCGCCGCCGAGCACGGCAAGGAGCAGCCAGACGTCCGGATGCGGGTGCCACGCCGGCACGCTAGTCCCCGAGGAGCAGTCCGAAGGACAGCAGCACGACGGTGTAGATGGCCATGGCCAGGATGATCCCGCCGACGAACAGCCGGCGGAAGATCGGGCTGTCGAACCGAAGGTGCATGAACCACAGCCCGACGAAGGCGAACTTGATGACCATCATCACGAGGAGCGCGGCTGAGAGAACGGAGTCCGGAA
>JBOGXL010000116.1:0-2908 GCA_050694575.1 Actinomycetota bacterium
TCGATGAGGCCGGGAAGCTGATCGAGGAACTCGTCCTCGACGAAGCGCGTGTAGACCTGCCCTTCGGCGAAGGTCTTGTGGGCGAGGAAGGCGCGATGGAACGGGATGGTCGTCGCGATCCCCTCGATGTTGAAGTCCGCTAGCGCGCGCAGGGTGCGCGCTCGGGCCTGCTCGCGGTCGGCGCCGAAGCAGATGAGCTTGGCTACGAGCGAGTCGTAGTCCCGCGGCACGGTTTTCCCCGCCGTGAATCCTTCATCGACACGCATCCACGGGCCCTGCGGCTCGTCCCAAGCTGTGATGAGCCCAGGGGAAGGAAGGAATCCCTTGGCGGGATCCTCGGCGTTGATCCGGCACTCGATCGCGTGCCCCCGCGGCTCGAGCGCTTCGTACCCGAGGGCTTGGCCGTCCGCGATGCGCAGCTGCTCGGCCACGAGGTCCAGGCCGCACACGAGCTCGGTGACCGGATGCTCGACCTGGAGGCGAGTGTTCATCTCGAGGAACGACAGGTCGCCGTCGGGTGAGAGCAGGAACTCGACGGTTCCCGCGGACCGGTAGCCGACGGCTTTGGCGAGGGCGACGGCCGCTTCGCCTATCGCGTTGCGCAGGTCAGCGTCGACGGCCGGTGAGGGTGCTTCCTCGACGAGCTTCTGGTGGCGGCGCTGGGTCGAGCAGTCGCGCTCGCCGAGGAAGGCAACTCCTCCCTTGGCGTCGGCGAGGATCTGGGCCTCCACGTGACGCGGACGATCCACGTACCGCTCGCAGAAGACCGACGCGTCGCCGAAATACGCTTGCGCTTCGCGCGCCGCGCCTTCGAGGGCTTCGTCGAGCTCACCGGCCGACCGGACGACGCGGAACGCCTTCCCGCCGCCGCCCATGACGGCCTTCAGCGCGACCGGATAGCCGTGCTCCTTGGCGAAGGCCTTGGCGCCCTTGGCGTCTACGGCCTCGGACGTCCCCGGCACGATCGGCACGCCGGCTTCGATGGCGGTGTTCCGAGCCGCGACCTTGTCGCCCATGCGTGCCATCGCGTCGGGCGCCGGGCCGATCCAGATCAGTCCGGCGTCCTCGACGGCTTGAGCAAAGCTCTCGTTCTCTGCGAGGAATCCGTAGCCGGGATGGATCGCGTCGGCTTTGGTGCGTTCGGCTACCTCGAGGATGGCATCGACGCGGAGGTAGCTCTCGGCGGCCGGCGGCGGGCCGAGGAGGAAGGCTTCGTCGGCGAGCTCGACGTGTGACGAGTCGCGGTCGGCTTCGGAGTAGACGGCCACCGATCGGAGGCCGAGGTCGCGCAGCGTCCGTATGATGCGGACGGCGATCTCCCCGCGGTTGGCGATGAGGACGGTGTGCAGCACGGGGGCCTATAGTATCGGCCCGCTGTGGACGATCTCAGTGGACCTCGCATCCTCAAACGCCTGATCGGAACGCGTTTCCGGAATGTCGAGGTCCATTCGTCGATCGACTCGACGCAGGCGCTGCTGGTTACCGAAGGAGGCCGGGACGGACGCGTGGTCGTCGCCGACCATCAGACGGCCGGAAAAGGCCGTGCCGGCCGCTCGTGGGTCGACGTGCCGGGCGCGATGCTCATGTTCTCGTCACTGCTCCGCGACATCCCTGCGGAACGAGCCGGTCTTGTCTCACTGCAAGCCGGCGTCGCCGTCGCGCGCGCGATCGAGTCGGTGGCGCGCGCTCGAGCTCGCTTGAAATGGCCGAACGATGTGCGCCTCGACGGGCGCAAGGTGTGTGGGATCCTCGGCGAGCTGGCGCCGTCCGGCGACTACGTCGTCATCGGCATCGGCGTCAACGTCGGCCACGACGAAGGCGAGCTTCCCCTCACCATCGCCGCGACGAGCGTGCGTCTCGCGGCCGGCTCCGCCCCGCGCCGGGACGAGCTCTGCGTCGCGATCTTGCGCGAGCTCGATGGGCTGGTCGCCGGCGACGCGTGGCTCGAGGACTACCGAGCGCGCTGCGACACGCTCGGCGCCCAGGTCCGGGTCGAGCTCTCGGACGAGCAGTTCGAAGGTGTCGCGACCGAGGTGCGTCAGGACGGGACGCTCGTCGTCGACGGCCGGACGGTCGTCGCCGGCGACGTCGTCCACGTTCGTTGAGTTGCCGATCAGAAAGGGGCCGCTGCGGGTGGACGCGACAGATCCGCACCGTGTCGACTTGAGAGAGATCATCACGAGGATCGGGAGGGACGCGATGGATCGGAAAGCGGTTGACGAGCTGCTGACAACGACGCGGGCCGTCCGCAGACGGCTCGATCTGGACAAGCCGGTCCCGCGCGAGGTCATCGAAGAGTGCCTGAGCCTGGCCATCCAGGCACCCACGGGCGGCAACAACCAAGGTTGGCGCTGGCTCGTCGTCACCGACGCCGAGAAGCGCAAGCGCCTCGCGGACATGTACCGCCAGGCGTGGAGCACGGTGTACGCCAACGCCGGCGAGGACGCGATGGCGGGGCAGCGTCCGGAGATCGAAGCGCAGCAGCGCCGTGTGTATCGCTCGGCGGACTACCTCGCGAACAACCTCGAGCGCGTGCCGGTGCACGTCATCCCGTGCATCCTCGGGGCGTTGCCCGAGGGGACGCCCGCCTGGATGGCGGCGTCGCACCTCGGCTCGATCATCCCGGCCATCTGGTCGTTCCAGCTCGCGCTCCGCAGCCGCGGGCTCGGGTCGGTGTACACGACGCTGCACCTGGCCTCACACGCCGAGGCGGGCGAGCTCCTCGGCATCCCCGACACCGTCACGCAGGTCGCGCTGATCCCCGTCGCGTATACGAAGGGGACGGACTTCAAGCCCGCCGACCGGCGCCCGGTGAGCGAGATCACCTACTGGGACGCCTGGAAGAACACCGCTTCGGTCTGATCTGGCCTTCGGCGCAAACGCGATATATCGTGTCTTGGTGCCGATC
>JBOGXL010000117.1:0-8268 GCA_050694575.1 Actinomycetota bacterium
CGCTGGACGGCAGATCGCGCAGGTCGACGCCGTCGATCGTCACGTGGCCCCCGTTGGGATCGTAGAACCGGGCCACCAGGCGCGCGATGGTCGTCTTCCCGGCCCCCGTCGGACCGACGAGGGCAACGGTTTGCCCGGCCGGCACGGCGAGCGTGACGTGCTCGAGGATGTCTCGGTCGCGGTAGCCGAAGGTCACGTCTTCGAATTCGATCCGCCCGCCCCAAGCTTGGCGGGTGACGGCACGCTCGTCGGAAGGCTCCGGCACCGACGGCTTCTCGTCGAGCAGCCCGGACAGCTTCTCGAGGGCCGAGGCCGCCGCCTGGAAGATGTTGTAAACCTGGCTGAGCTCCTGGATGGGGTGGAAGAAGTTCCGGGTGTACAGCAGGAACGACACGAGCACGCCGAGCTTCATCTGTCCGCCGGAGACGCGGAACCCGCCGTACAGGAGCACGCCGAACATGGCCAGCTCGCCGAGCAGGCCGGTGCCGGGCCCGTAGACGGCCTGCGCCCTGATGCCGTCCATGTTCGCGTCGCGGTAGCGCGCGTCGATGTCCTCGAAGATCTCCTGGTTCCGGGGCTCGCGCCGGAAGGCGTGCACGGCTCGGATGCCGCCGAGCGTTTCGTTGAACTGGATGTAGACGAGGGCTACGGCTTGGCGGACGTTGCGGTAGATGACCTCGGTCTTGTTGCGGAACCAGCGCGACAGGAGGAACACGAACGGGAAGATCGCGAGCGTCACCGCCGCCAGCGGCAGGTCGAGGACGAGCAGGATCACGACGATCCCGCACAACTGAAGGATCGCCCACGGCAGATCGATCACCCCGGTGAGGAAGAGCTCGGCGATCGCGTCCATGTCGTTGCCGAGCCGGGACATCATGCGGCCCGTCGTGAACTTCTCGTAGAAGGCGACCGAGAGCTTCTGGAAGTGGTCGTACACACGGGTGCGCAGCTCGAGCAGGACGTTCTCGCCGACCAAGCCGATGTAGGCCAGGAATCCGCGCAACGTCGCGGCCTCGATCACCTGCACGACCAGGAACACGACGATGATCGGATAGAGCGCACGGAGCGAACCTCCGGGGCGAAGCGCCGGCGTGATGCCCTTGTCTATCCCAAGGCCCACGAGGAGCGGGATCGCGAGACCGGCGAGCGAGTGCAGGACGGTGAAGAACGTCCCGATGACGAGACGCCCGCGTTCGGGACGCACGAGATCGCCGAGCAGGCGGCGGCTCCGCCGCCGCATGAAGACGGAGAGGCTGGCGGTCAGCTCTTCTTCGTCCTCGTCGACGGCTATGCCGCGCCACACGTCGGCCGCTTGCGTGCTCACGTTCCCACCTCCTCCAGCTCTCGTTCTGGTCCTTCCACGTCGGCCGCCAACACGCGGCGGTACAGCGGCTCGCTCTCGAGCAGATCGTGGTGGGTCCCCGTCGAGACGACGCGGCCGTCGTGCACCAGCGCGACACGGTCGGCAAGGAGCAGCGTCGACGGGCGGTGCGCGATGAGCAGCGACGTGCTTCCCACCATGATCGTTCGCAGCGCGCTCTCGATCGCCGCCTCGGTGTGGACGTCCACCGACGAGAGCGGGTTGTCGAGCACGAGGATGCGCGGGCCGCCGATCACCGCTCGTGCGAGCGCGACACGCTGACGCTGTCCACCGGACAGCGAGTAGCCCTGCTCCCCCACTCTGGTGTCGAGCCCCCATGGGAGCTCGCGGACGAACTCGTCAGCTTGCGCTGCCTCCAGGGCCCGCCACACCTCACGGTCGGTCGCGTCGGGCTTGCCCATGAGGACGTTCTCGCGGATGGAAACGGAGAACAGGATCGGATCCTCGAAGGCCACCGTCGCGTAGGACCGGAGCGAAGCGACGGTGATCGTCCTCAGGTCGCGCCCGTCGAGCGTCACCGACCCGGTGGTCGGGTCGTAGAAACGCGACAGCAGCGCGGCGACGGTGGTCTTCCCGGAGCCGGTCATGCCGACGAGCGCCAGCGTCTCGTCCGGATGGATCTGCAGATCGAGGCCGCGCAGGATGAAGTTGTCGCTGCCCGGGTAGTGGAACCAGACGTCGTTGAACGCGACCTCACCCCTGGAGGTCGCCAGCGGAGTCGCGTCCGGGGCGTCGTCGATGTCCGGCGGTGTGTCGAGCAGCTCGAAGACGCGCTCGGCGGCGGCCGATGCCTCCTGGCCCATCGCGATGATCCAGCCGATCTCCCGAACCGGCCACACGAGCATCTGCTGGTACAGCACGAACTGCGTCAAGGCGCCGATGGTGATCCCGCCGGCCGCCACGCGCTGACCGCCGACGAACAGGATGCCCACGAAGCTCAAGCCCAGGAGGAGCACGTCGAGGAACCACAGGTTCTTGCGCGCGACCACGCCGCGCAGATTGGTGCGGAAGAGCTTCTCGGCCTGGGCGCGGAAGATCGCCGAGCGCTCGGGCATACGACCGAAGGCCTTGATGATGCGCACGCCGGTGCCCGACTCCTCGACGATCGTCGTCATCTCGCCCTGCTCGTCCTGCGACTGGCGCGAGATCTGGTGGTACAGGCGCGAGAAGCGGTGGCTGACGATGACCACGGGCAGACAGAACGCGATCGAAACGAGCGCGAGGCTCACGTCGAGCGTGAACATGCGCGCGAGGATGACGGTGAACTGGATCCCCATCTGGAACGCGAAGATCAGACCGAAGCCGACGAACCGCCGGATGCGCGAGATGTCCATGACGGCGCGGGACACGAGATCGCCCGACTGCCAGCCGTCGTGGAAGTCCACCGACAGGCTCTGCAGGTGCGCGTACACGCGGTTACGGATGTCGTACTCGAGGCCGAGGGCGATCCAGCCCGAGATGTGGCGGCGGAGGAACGCGAGGCACGGCCACACCAAGCCCAGGCCGAGGACGATCAGTGCGTAGGGAACCAGACGCTCGCGCATCTTCTGCTCGAGCACCTCGTCGACGAACCGCTTTATGACCTCCGGCGAGGCCGTCTGGGCCGTCAGCACCCCCACGGACACGGCAATGGCGAAGACGAAAAGCCACTTGTAAGGCCGAACGTGGGGGAGGAGACGACGCAACGACCCCGCCGGGCGCGCTCCCCGCGCACCCAGCGGGCCGGGTCTATGGCCTTTGGGATCCTCCATAGGACATCCCCCGCTTCGCGTCGTGACCCATCTCGGCCCCCGCCGGCCGGAAATGGATGGAAATCATATACGGCGGAGCGGACGAAAGGAAGAGCTGCACGCTGGGGCGCTGCGCCCCCCAGACCCCCCGCGTCTCCATTGAGCTTCGCTCATTCGACCCCGATGAGGAACGGGTAGTGCGGTTGGCCTCCGCCGTGGACCTCGACCTCGACACCGAAACGTTCGCCCACGCGCTTGCCGAGGGCGTGCGCAGACCACTCGTCGACATCGGCACCGTAGACGAGGGTCACGAGGGAGTCCGTCTCCTCCAAGGTCGCCTCGAGCACACCGATGACCGCGTCTTCGGCGTCGTCGGCCACCACCTTCACGCCGCCGCCGGCCAGACCGAGGCACTGCCCCTGCTCGACATGACCGACCGGCGTCTCCGTCGTGCGGACGGCGTAGGCCACCTCGCCGTGCTTGGTCGCCAGGCCTTCGCTCGTCATCGCCTCGACATTGGCGTCGAGCGACGCGTCGCGATCGAAGGCCACCAGGGCGGTGAACCCCTGCAGCGGCGACTCCGTCGGTACGACTTCGACGCGCTTGGCGATGCCTTCGTCGACCGCGACCTCTGCCGCCGTCCGGGCCGACGCGACCACGTTGCGGTTGTTCGGGAGCACGACGACCTCCTCGGCACGCGCCTGACGGATCCCCACGAGGATCTCCTCGGCCGACGGATTGAACGTCTGCCCACCGGGGACCAGACCGCGGACACCCATCGACCGGAAGATGTCCAGGATCCCCGAGCCCGCGGCCACCGCGACTATGCCGAGCCGATCTATCGGAGTCTCGGCTTCGGTTTGCGCCTCCTGCATGTGCGCGAGGACCGCCGCCTCGTGCTGTTGCTCGGCGATCTGTGCCTGCAGGTGCGTTACTTCGATCTGCCGCGGGCGACCCCGCTCGATGGCTTCCTCGATGACTCCCCCGACGTTGCCGGTGTGGACGTGCACGTTGTACAGACCCGCGCCACCCACCACGAGGACGCAATCGCCGTATCCGCCGAGCAGCGCTCGGTACTCGTCGGCGGCGTCATCGGGAACCTCGAAGAGGAACTGCACCTCGAAGGGGAACTCGAGGCTGCCTTCCTCGGTCATCGCGGGCGCGCCTTCGACAACACCGTGCACCGCCTCGGCCGGAGACCGAGCGGGGGCTTGCGGCGGAGGGAGAGCCGACCCGTCCAGCTCGTGCAGCAGGCATTCGAGGAACAGCAGGAGACCACGGCCCCCGGCGTCCACGACGCCGGCCTGTTTGAGGATCGGGAGGAGCTCTGGTGTGCGGTCGAGGGCATCCTGCGAGCGCCCGACCACACGCCGCACGGCTTCGACGAGGTCTTCGCCCTCGGCGTGCGCGGCTTCGGCCTCTTCGGCCGCCTCGCGCACGACGGTGAGGATCGTCCCCTCCTGCGGTTGCATGACGGCGCGGTAGGCCAAATCGGTCCCCTTGCGGAGACCCTTCGCGAGCGAGTCCGAGTCCAGCCCGCGGGCCTCGCCGACGGTCTCTGCGACACCACGGAAGATCTGGGACAGGATCACGCCGGAGTTCCCACGTGCGCCCATGAGCGACCCCCGGACGACAGATGCGCAAGGATCGCGAGAGCCTTCCAGCTCCTTGCGTACCGACTGCAAAGTAAGTCGAAGATTGGTCCCCGTGTCGCCGTCGGGCACGGGATACACGTTGAGCCCGTTGATCTCTTCTTCGTACGTGCCGAGGGCCTCGGCGTAGGCGATGACCGTACCCGTGAAGGTTTCCGTGGGGGCGTTCGTCCTGTTCATAGGCGCGTTCACCCCCCAGCGCGAGAGGCGTCGGCCCATGCTACCGTTGACCGGTTATGGCAGCGAAGTGCGACATCTGCGGCAAGCACCCGTCGACCGGATTCAACGTGAGTCACTCGCACCGGAAGACGAAACGGCGCTGGCTCCCGAACCTGCACTCGATGCGCGTGCAACACAACGGCGGCGTGCGTCGCGTGAAGGTGTGCTCGTCCTGCCTGAAGGCGAACAAGGTCACCAAGGTCGTCTGACGCCGCGACTGTAGCTGCCTCGCATCACCACATCCCCCACGCCGGATTCACCGCTCCTATCCCGCCGCCCAACGTCAGGTGACGCTCAATCGCGCGCGTCACGAACTTCTTCGCTTCGGCTGCCGCGGTGGGTACGTCGAGCCCCTTGGCGAGTCCGGCGGTCAGCGCGGCGGCGAGGACGCACCCCGTTCCGTGCGTGTGCTTCGTGTCGACCCGCGCACCCGAAAACCGCACGACGCCGTTGCGGTCGGCGAGCAGGTCCGTCGCGTCGCCCGAGCGCAGGTGCCCACCCTTCAGCAACACCCATCGGGGCCCGAGCGCGACGAGCTCGTGCGCCGCGTCTTCGTCCGGCTCGTCGGGATCGATCTTCCGTCCGAGCAACCCTTCGGCCTCCGGGATGTTCGGCGTGATCACGATAGCCAGCGGCAGCAGACGCGTCCGGAGCGCCTCGACGGCCGACTCGGCGAGCAGCGGGTCCCCGTGCTTGGATACGAAGACCGGATCACAGACGACCTTCGGGACGTCGAGAGCTTCTATCGCGTCGGCCACGGCCGACACGATCTCGGCGCTCGCGAGCATGCCGGTCTTGGCCGCATCGACGCCGATGTCGGTGACGACCGACTCGATCTGCTGCCGGACGAAGGCCGCCGGGATCTCATAGACACCCTGGACCCCTAGAGTGTTTTGGGCCGTAAGCGCCGTCACCGCCGACATGCCGTGGACGCCCAGCACCGTGAACGTCTTGAGGTCGGCCTGGATCCCGGCGCCGCCGCCCGAGTCCGACCCGGCGATGGTGAGCGCTCGCGGAACCTTCACGTCTTGAAGTGGTCCCACCCTTCGAGTTCGAGGGGTTCCCGCCGGCCCTCGCGCACGAGCCACACGCCGTCCTCCACGACGCGCCCCACTTGGATCAGCTCGATCTCGAGGGAGCCGAGCTGGTCGGGCGGAAGCGCCACGAGCAGCTCGTAGTCCTCTCCCCCGCCGAGGACCATGCGCTCGATGTCCCAGCCGCGCGCGTCGGCAACCCGGCGCGCCTCGGCGGCCACGGGCAAGCGCTCGAGGTCGATCTCGGCCCCTACGCCCGAAGCCTCGGCCAGGCGCCGGACGTCCGAGCCCAGGCCGTCTGAGATGTCGATGGCCGCGTGGACGCCACTGCGCCGCAAGGCCAGCCCCTCGGCGACGCGTGCGAGGGGCCGGGTGTGCGCCGCCATGCACGCCAGCGCGTCCTCGGGCGACACCTTCTTCGGGTCTTGAGAGAGCAAGAGGTTCACGCCCGCCGCTGCCCTGCCCAGCGGACCGGTCACGGCCAGGACATCGCCGACCTTCGCGCCGGAACGACGTAGCGGATCGCCGGCGACGTCACCCAACGCCGCCACCGACACCACGAAGGTGTCGGCGCTTACCGTGTCACCGCCGACGAGCTCGGTTCCGTAGTCGACGCACGCGGCTTGGACTCCCTCGTACAGGTCGTGCAGGATCTCCTCGGTCGTGGAACGAGGAGCGCACAGGGTCAGGAGCAGCCATCGCGGCCGCGCACCCATCGCCGCGAGGTCGGAGACGTTGGCGGTCACGGACTTGTAGCCGACGTCGGCTGGTTTCGACCAGTCCCAGCGGAAGTGCACGCCCTCGACGAGGGCGTCGGCCGTCGCGACGACGGAGGAACCTTCGGAGACGTCGAGGACGGCCGCGTCGTCCCCGATACCGACCGGCGCCGTCCCAGGCGGTACCCAGCGCGCCACGCGCGCGAGGAACCCAAACTCGCCCAGCTCCGACAGATCCACATCTTTACGGTAGTCGCTACCTCGGGTGAATACTGGAGGCATGCATGTGATCGTCTGCGGAGCCGGCGAGGTCGGCCTGCACATCGCCGACCGCCTTCGCCGCGAAGGCCACGACGTCGCTCTTATCGATAAGAGCGCGCAACGCATCTCCGAGGCCGAGGAGCGCACGGACGTACAGACCGTAGTGGGCCGCGGCACATCCCCGAGCGTCCTGGACGAAGCGGGCTTGAACAAAGCGGAGATCTTCGTCGCCGTGACGAACGACGACGAGGTCAACCTCGTGTGCGCTCTCATCGCCAAACAGGCGGGCGTCGAGACGACCATCGTCCGCCTGAAGTCCGACGATCTGCGCGGTGTCCAGACCAGCCGCGTGCGCAAAGCGATGGGCGTCGACCACGTAATAGATCCGGACGTCGAGACGGCGCAGGAGATCTTCGAGCTGTTGAGGTTCCCGGGCGCCAGCGAGATCTTCCCTATGGTCGGAGGAGAGATCATGCTCATCGGTGCGCGGCTGTCGGAGGACGCGCCACTCGTCGGCCAGACCTTGCGCGAAGTGGCGGTGGCACACGAGCCCCACTGGGACTACCTGATCGGGTCCATCACGCGCGGGGGCCAGACGAAGATCGCGCGGCACGACCTCCGCCTCGAGCCCGACGACCACCTGCGCATCGTCAGCAACCAGCGCGGCCGGCGGCAGCTGCTGAACCTCCTGGGTCTCAAGGCGCAAGCACCGCGCCGCGTGATGCTCCTCGGCGGAGGTCACACCGCCCGCATGCTCGCCGAGCGCCTTCAGCAGGTCGGCGCCTTCGTGACGATCGTCGAGCACAAGCACGAGCGGGCCCGAGAGCTCGCCGTGCGGCTCGAGCACTGCGTGATCCTCGAAGGCGAGATCACCGATGCGGACCTGTTGTCCCAGGAGGAGGTCGGACGGCAGGACGTCGTCATAGCCCTCACCGGTGATGACGACGCGAACGTCCTCGCGTGCTTGTTCGCAAAGGCCAGCGGCGCGGCCGAGACGATCGCCGTCGTCCACCGGCTGGCTCTCCTGCCCTTGGTGCACGAAGCCGGCATCGACGTGGCCATCTCGCCGCGCACCGCCATCGCCAACGCCGTGCTGCGCTACGTCCGCGGCGGCGAGATCTCGTCGGTGACGACGTTCCTCGAAGGCGAGGCGGAGATCCTCGAGCTGACGGTGAAAGAATCGAGCCTGGCCGACGGGTCGATCGTCGCCGAGCTCCCGCTTCCCAAGGACGTGCTGATCGGAGCCGTGGTGCGCGACGGCAACGCAGAGATCGC
>JBOGXL010000118.1:0-2336 GCA_050694575.1 Actinomycetota bacterium
GTCGTCCCGCGCACATGCGGCAAGGATCGACGTGGCGGCGGCGATGCCTACGCCGAGGAGGCCGAAGCGCCTCAACGCCTCGCGCCGGCTGATCAGGCCACCGACGTAGTCCTCTTCGACTTCGGTGACCAGATACCGATGAAGCGTTCCCATGGCGGCACTCTCCTCCGGGGCGGCGGCGGTCGGTGCGTCGGTTACGACTCTTCGGTTGGCTCCTCGTCGGGGATCCCGTACGCCAGGCAGCGGTACTGATGGACGAGCTCGTCGGCCAGACCGACGACCATCTCGACGGTGAGCTCGAGGGGAACGACGATCTCGGCTTCGGTATCGGCCAAACGAGCGCCGATCTCGATGAGGACGGTCCCCGGGTGGGCTTCGTCCTTGTCGTCGTCGACGTGGAAGTGATGGACGCGATACGCGACGACCTCATACGGGGTCTGCGAGATCTCGTCGGGCAGCTTCATGCGTTAGTTCTATCGCGCTCGACTCCGTCACGCATCGCGCCGGCCGAGACGCCTCGGGTCGAGGCGATGATGCGCACGGCGGCGCGCGTCACAGGTTCGAGGCTCGCTTCGTGGATCTTGTCGATGGTGTCCTGCGAGTCGAACAGGTACATCGGTGCCGTCAGGAAGTTAACCAGCGGGACGTCCTCCAGGTGAAAGAAGCCACCGTCGGTGGTCGGGTGGGGGCCGAAGACCTCCGGCGGGACGATGAGCGATCGTCCGAGGTCCTCCGCGCGTACGGCGTCTTCGACGGCAGCGACGAGCGTGGGGTTGCGCGAGGTGAACCACCAACGGACCTCGGGGTCCTCGGTGGGGACGAGCTTGCCGTTCTCGCCACGGCACTCGCGGGCGGTGTGCTCCAGGTGGACCTCGAGAACGACGCTCGGGAGGAGGTCGCCGTGGCCGGCGATGAACACGGCTGTGCCCGCGCCGTGCGTCATGTGCCCCGAGGTCATCAGGAACAGGAGATTGTGCGGACGATCCTCGGCCGGCACCGCCGACCAGTACTCGGCCTGGGCAAGCACCAGAGCTATCCCCGAGGCGTCCTCGACGGCCGAGACCCACGGCCCGTCGTGGTGGGAGCCGATGATCACCCAGTCGTCGGACGATCCGCGCAGTGACCCCACGACGTTGTGGGTTATCACTTCGGTGCGCCGGGAATCGACGACGATCCGTCCGCGCACGTCACCGTGCGCGAGGAGGTCCTGGACGCGATCGCCGTCCACCCGGCTGATCCAGACGCCCGGGATGGGCCGTTGTATCGCGTCGTAGGGCACGTAGTAGTCGCACGTCTCCCAGGGCGCGTCGAAGATGCCGATGAACGCGGCGGCTCCGGCCTCCATCGCCGGCTCGAGCACGTTTTGCAGCGAACGTCCGAAGGGAAGGACTTGTACGAGGTCGTCGAATTCGTTGGTGGGGTCGTAATGGCGGAGGGCTCGATCACGCATGAGGGACTGGGGGAGTCGTGTCAGCGTGACCGTGTCCAGCGCGATGGCGTCCCGTGGATCGTCCTCGATCCTTCGGATGGTGGCCTCGAGTCCGCTCGGGGCGGGGGCCGAATGCGGCAGCGGGAAGCAGGCGACCTCGGTTTCGTCGCCGTTGCAGATGATGTGGAGCGACCAGGATCGCGGCTCCCAGCGCGGGAGCGGAACGGGCTCCAGGTGAACGTCGTCCAAGCCGATGGCGGCGAATCGGTCGGCGATCCATGACGTGACCCACTCGTCGGCCTCGAAGCCGGGGCGCCTGACCCCTCGCTCGCACACCGTAGAGATCCACGCCATCTGCTGGTCCGCAGTCGTGATGAGCGCCGGATCCGGATGGTTCATCGGCTCACGTCCTCCTCGAGCTCGATCGGCAGCGCAGTCTATCCTCGTCCCCTATCTGGGGGGATCTCGTGGGCGATCTGAGTTATGCGGAGTTCGGTGGCCTGTTCGTGCGCGAGGTCGTCACGCTCGAGCGCGTGCGCGACACCATGTGGTCAGTGGCCGGCGGAGAGATCTCGACGTCGATCCGGCTGGCGGGTGGGATCGTGCGAGCCGAAGGCAATGGCGAGATCACCAAAGTGTCCGTCGAACGGGGGTCGGACGACCCGCTCGCCTACCGCGTCACCCTCTTGGCGACCCTGCGGCTCGTCGTGCGGGTCGCCGGAGTTCCGCAGCGGTACGACGGTGATCTGCGTGTGCCGCTCGAGCTCCGCGTCGCAACGAAGGACGATCTCTCGCTGTCGATAGACATCGCCGACGTTACCGCCGACGACATCGAGCTGGACCTGCGTCCCGCCGGGACGGCCGCTTCCATCGTCGAGCAGATCGGTCAGGTCAATGCCCAGGCCCG
>JBOGXL010000119.1:0-4262 GCA_050694575.1 Actinomycetota bacterium
CTCGTTGGTCTCCGGGATGCCGAGCAGCTCGTAGAGCTCCTTCCCGCCGACCATCGGAAGGTTGAAGATCGAGCCGCCCAACCCGAGCGCGCGCGCTGCCAGCAGCATGTTCTGCGCGGCCGGGAAGTGGCTCCCGCCTGGGCTCGAGTGAACGCCCTTGAGCCCACAGACGACGACGATCAATGGGACGGTCGCGAGGCTGTGCGCGAGGTCGTGCACGCCGCGGATGGACAGGCGCGCCGTTCGGGGCAGCGCGTCGATCGCTTCGACGGTTGGGTAGTCCTTGCCGAAGGCGAGCTTCCACGCCCGCTCCGACCATTCCTGCATCTTCTGCTTGGCCGCGGCGTCGGTCACGACGACGAAGCGCCAGTCCTGCCTGTTGTGTCCGGTGGGGGCCCGGATGGCCGCGTCGAGGAGCTGGAACACCACGTTCTCGGGGACGGGATCCGGCTTGAAGCGCCGTAACGCGCGCGACGTGTAGAGCGTTTCGAAGAGGCCCGGGTCGGTCATCTCGCGTCAGCGTAGTGGAGCGCTCTTCCTTTCCGCGACGCGTCGAACGTGTGAACCCAGTTGCGATCGCTCACGGACCCAAGCGTGTAGTACGGGTAGAGGCCGAGGTACTCACCGCGCGACAGCTCCGACCACGCGCGAGCCTTCGGATCCTTCGTCTTCCAGAAGTTCACCATGTAGCCGCCCTCGTACAGGCCAACGGTGGTGTATCCGCCCGGATACTCCTTCACCGCGCCGCCCTCGAAGTAGGGGACGGTTCCGGTGTCGGTGGCGACGGTGCGGTAGTTGCGGTGCGTGTGGCCGTTGTAGACGCCGGCGACGTTGTCGTAGCGGGAAACGAGCTCCCGGAAGCGCGCCGCCTGTACCGGGTCGACTCCCACGGCCCCCGGCGGCACACCGAGAAGGATCGCCAGGTCGGCCACCGGGTGGTGACACATGGCGATGGTCGCGTCCCCGCGCTCGAGCTCGGCCTCCAGGTAGTCGAGCTCGTGCTGAGGCATGACGCCCGTGTCGTCGGCTTCGTTGGAGTCCAAACCGACGAACCGGTAGCGGGCGTTCGTGCTCCCGACGGTCATCGAGAAACGGCTGGTTCCGCGGTCGAAACCTTCCTTGAACGTGTCGAGGAAGCAGTCGCGCAGCTCTGGCCGTCCCCGAACGGGGGTGCACGACGCCCATGTCGGACCACCATGCGCGCGGTCGTGGTTCCCGCGCGTCACGAAATACGCGGGTGGCGAGGAAGCAGTCACCTTGCGTGAGCCCCCCAGTCTTCCGAAGCCGTCGAGCGTCCGGCGCGCTTCCCGCAGGGCGGCCGGCTCGGCCTCGTTCGTCACGTCGCCGTTGGCGAAGAGCACCCGACAACCGCGACCGGCGGCCTCGGCGACGGCCGCGCGCGCCATGGTCCGCCAGTACGGATCGTCGGGGTCGACGGGGAAGCCCGGCGGGAACCCGCCGCGCGGGAGCCTGTCGTCGGAGATGGCCAGGCCGGACGTGTGCTCGCCGATGTGGAGGTCGTTGAGCCAGGCGATGCGTGCGAGCTCCCGTCCCCCCGGACGGACGAGCGTCGTGAACGACGGGGGAGCGGCGACCTCGAGGTGCTGGAACGAGAACCCCGTCGGCGCCGCCGGGACACCGGCCGACTCGGCCCTCCAGTAGTAGGTCGTCCCGGGCGCCAGACCCGTCAGCTCCACGTAGTGGTAGGCGGTGGGCCGGTGCACACCGGCCGGTTCCCACGTGCTGGGGTCGGGCGATGTCCCTATGAGAACGCGCCCCGGTGCGGGCTCGGGCCGTGGTCGTCCGAACTCGTCGAGGGAGCCGGGATCTCCGGTGAACCAGGTGAAGACGGCGCGAGTGTCTGAGACCGTGACGAGCTCGAGGTGCATCGGGACGGCGACACCGGTCCCCGGCTCCTCGGCGAGCAGGCGGTCCAAGCGCAGGAACGGGTAGCTCGCGGCCGCCATGGCGCCGTAGCGCAAGAGCTGGCGGCGGCTGAGCGGACGGCACACCCGTCCGGTGCTACTTCTTCGCGGGCTGGTAGTAGGGGTTCGACCCGGCGGCGTGGTCGGTGGTGTCGACGACCCGGGCGATCTCTGGGATGGCCTCGCGGACCGACACCTCGATGCCCTGAGTGAGCGTGACGGAGGCGAGCCCGCAGCCCTGGCAACCGCCGGAAAGCTGCACGTACACGGTGTCGTCGGAGACCGCGACGAGGTCGGCGTGGCCGCCGTGCATCGCTATGGCCGGGTTCACGACCTGTTCGAGCACCTGGGAGACGCGTTCCTCGATCGTTCCCGTGAAGTCCCCGGGCTTGATCCCGGCCCCCACGGCCGGGCTCGGCGAGTTGGGGTTCTCGACGACCCATCCCGGGCTCAGCAGGTTGTTCGACAGATCGAGCGTGGCTCCCCTGAGCTTGTCCGCCGAGTCGGCCGAGATCACGATCCTCAAGGCCCCCTCGTCCTGGACGATGTCGCCGTCCTTGATGGCCGTCTCGTCGTCGAAGAACAGGTCGTAGCCGTACTGGAGCCCGTCGGGCTCGGTGATCTCGAGGAACAGGACGAGCTTCTTGCCGTCCGGCTCTTCGTCCCGGACGGCCAGCGCTCGGTTCCGTGCGCGGTCGGTGACGGTGACTATGGGGTCCCTCATCGGAGTCCATCATAGAGCGGTGCCCAGACTGTTATTGGTCCTGCCCACCTCCACCTACCGAGCTGCGGATTTCCTCGAGGCCGCCCGCGCCCTGGGGGTCGAGGTCGTGGTCGCCTCGGAGGAGGAGCAGGCGCTGTCCGCGACGATGGGAGACAAGTTCGTGCGCATCGACCTCTGCGACCCCGCCGCCGCGGCTTCGGAGATCGCGTCCAAGGTCCCGCCGATCGACGGGATCGTCGGTGTCGACGAGCAAGGCGTGATGGTTGCCGCCGAAGCCGCCGCCCATCTCGGGATGGCGCACAACTCGACAGAAGCCGTCTCGATCGCCCGGGACAAGGCGCGCACGCGAGACGTGCTCGGAGCTGCCGGACTGCGGCAGCCCCGACACGCAACGGTGCTGCCGTCCGACGACGTCGAGAAGGTCGCAGCCGACGTGCGTTTCCCATGCGTGGTCAAGCCGACCTCGCTGTCGGCCTCTCGGGGCGTAATCCGTGTCGATACACCAGAGGAAGCCTCGGCGGCCGCCGAACGCGTGCGAGCGATCCTGGCCGCCGCGGGCGAGGACCCGGTGGGTCCGCTGCTCGTCGAGGAGTTCGTTCCGGGAGCCGAGGTGGCCGTCGAGGGCCTGCTGCGCAGCGGCGCTCTGGCCGTCCTCGCGATCTTCGACAAGCCCGATCCCCTCAACGGTCCCTACTTCGAGGAGACGATCTACGTCACCCCGTCGCGGCTATCCGCCGGCGCGCAGGAGCAGATCGCCCGGACGGTGCAGAGCGCGTGCACGGCGATCGGCCTGGCGGAAGGTCCGATCCACGCCGAGCTGCGGACGGGTGACGGCGATCCCGTCGTCCTCGAAGTGGCGGCGCGCTCGATCGGCGGCCTGTGCTCGCGCGCGCTTCGGTTCGGCGCCGGCATCTCGCTCGAGGAGGTGGTTCTCCGCCACGCCTTGGGCCGGGATGTAGGTGATCTCCGGCGGGCGAAGGCGGCCTCCGGCGTGATGATGATCCCGATCCCGCGCTCCGGCGTGTTGCGCGAGGTTGGGGGCCGGGAGGATGCGCGTAAGGTCGCCGGCATCGACGGTCTGGAGATCACCGTCCCGGTGGGACGGCCGGTCGCGGCGTTGCCCGAGGGCGACAGGTACCTCGGTTTCCTGTTCGCCTCGGGGGAGTACCCGGAGGAGGTCGAACGAGCGCTGCGCGAAGCTCACGCTCGGTTGCGCGTCGTCATCGAAGGTCCCTGATCGTGAAGCGCCACACACCCAATGCGGCGAGTGCGATCGACAGACCGATCGGTAGCAGGAGCGCCTCGGGTCCGGCTCCTTCCGCGACGACGTTTCGACTCAGGTACCAATGCCACGGAGTGACGAAGCGCGCGCCGCGGATCACACCCGAGCTCACCAGACCGAACACGACGTAACCTCCGACGGCTATGGCGGCTGCTACAGAGAGGGCGCGTGCTCGACCGCCTACCGCGCAGCCGACGACGTACGCGATCGAGGCGTGGAGCATCACGAGGCTTGTTACGGCCGCACCCGCGGCCACGAGATCCGTTATCGAGAGCCCCTCCAAGAGCTCGAAGGGGGCCGAGAGAGCGATAACGCCGACGGTCGTCAGCGC
>JBOGXL010000120.1:0-3040 GCA_050694575.1 Actinomycetota bacterium
CGGCGATCCCGTCGGACGCAGCGATCACTACATCCGCGCCGTGGTGAGCAAGGTGCGAGCCGAGGTCGGGAAGCTCCCTGCCTCGGCCCCCGTCGCGATCCACCTCTCCGGCCACGGCCTGCCGACAACGGCGTGCGGCGACTACGACTGCGCAGCCGACGCCTATCACGGCTACGCCAAGGACCTCTTCGCTCGCGCTCGCCGGGCCATCGAGCGAAGCGTCGACCGACCCGGCCGATTCGGGGTGTTCCACATCTACGCTGACGGCGGCGAAGGCGATGCCGATCCCGACAACGAGGTGGACGGACCCAACGAGGCCCTCGCGAAGCGCAAGCAGGAAGGATTCCGCTACGTGGTCGACGTGCCCTACGAGTTCGAATCCAACTCCCGGGACACGCTTATCGTCCTGCGACACGCCTACGGCCGCACGGCCCCCGACTGGAACGACCGGTACGAGAGCCATTTCGTCCGCAACGGCGTGCGTGTGAAGATCGCGAACTCGTTCGGAGGAGATCGCGAGAAGATCGCCGCGCTCGAGGAGACGATCAGGAAGCAACTCCGAGGCTGGATCGGATAGATGGCCGACGCCGCCGTCCTCGAAGGACAGCAGCCGCCGGCTCCGGTCCGGACCGCTACCCGGCGTCCTTCGCGACCACTTGCCGTCACAGCCGCCGTCGTCGGTGTCGCGACAGCCCTTCCCGCGGCCTACCTGGTCGTCAAAGCCTTCGACGAAGGCCCGCAACGCGTCCTCGACACGCTCGCCTCCGGCCGCGCGACCGAGCTACTCGTCAGGACGGCACTGCTGGCCGGTGCCGTCACGGCCACCGCCGTTGCTATCGCCGTGCCCATCGCGTGGCTGACCGTCCGGACGGATCTCCCGGCACGGAAGATCCTCACTGTGCTGACGGCGCTGCCGTTGGTCATCCCGTCCTACGTCGGCGGGTACGCCTTCGTGGCTGCGCTCGGTCCCCGCGGCGTGTTGCAGAGTTGGCTCGCACCACTGGGGGTCGAGAGGTTGCCGTCGATCTACGGCTTCGGCGGAGCGTGGCTGGTCTTGTCACTCTTCACCTATCCGCTCGTCCTTCTGCCGACGAGGTCGGCCCTGCGTGGGCTCGATCCATCACTCGAAGAAGCGGCACGGTCGCTCGGACGCAGGCCGGTGCGCGTCTTCGTAGGGGTGACGCTGCCCCAGCTGCGGCCCGCGGTCGTTTCCGGCGGGCTCCTCGTCGCGCTCTACACGCTCGCCGACTTCGGAGCGGTGTCGCTGCTGCGCTTCGACACGTTCACGCGCGGCATCTACACGCGTCTGCGGACGTTCGACGCCGCGGGCGCGGCCACGCTCGGTCTCGTGCTGGTGGTTCTGATGTTGATGGTCCTGGGGTTCGAAGGTCGGACGCGTGGACGCGCCGCCTATCACCGGTCGCACGCATCCTCACCACGCGTGCCGACGACCACGCGGCTCGGTGCCTGGCGGTGGCCGGCCCTCGTCGGTTGCGTTCTGCTCGTCGTCGTCGCTCTCGGCCTTCCCGCCGGCGTCATCGGTTACTGGCTGTCGCGAGCCATCGCCGTCGGCGATCCGATCGGGGGCACGCTGTCGCTCGGCTGGCACAGCCTGCAGGCATCGGCCGTGGCGGCGGCGACAGGAGTCCTCTGTGCCTGGCCGGTGGCACTTCTGTCGTCCCGGCATCCGGGCCCGTTCGCTCGAACCATCGAACGCCTGTCGCACACCGGGTACGCCCTGCCCGGGATCGTCGTCGCGCTCACGCTCGTGTTCTTCGGTGTCAGATACGTGCCCTTCGCGTACCAAACGCGCGCGATGCTGGTGTTCGCCTACGTCGTGCTGTTCGTCCCGCAGGCGATCGGCTCGTTGCGGGCGTCGTTGCTCCAGGTGCCCCCGTCGCTCGAGGAGGCGTCGCGCTCGCTCGGCTCGGGTGCGTGGCGCACGTTCCGCCGCGTCGTGTTCCCGATGGTCCGTCCCGGCGCCCTGACGGGGGGTGCGCTCGTGTTCCTCACCGCGATGAAGGAGCTCCCGGCCACGTTGTTGCTCGCGCCGGCCGGGTTCTCGACGCTGGCGACCCAGGTCTGGAACTCGACGTCCGCCGCGTTCTTCACGCGCGCCGCGGCGCCGGCCCTGGGCCTGATCCTGCTCTCATCCGTGCCGATGGCGCTGCTCGTGGCGCGCGACAGGGGACGCTAGGCGCCGCCGCTATACTGACCCCCAACCGCGGACGTAGCTCAGTTGGTAGAGCGCCACGTTGCCAACGTGGGGGTCGTGGGTTCGAGTCCCATCGTCCGCTCCAACCCCGCAGGTCACGCGCCGTTTCGCATGCGCGTGTCGGCCCCGCATGGCAGTGTGCCCACGTAGTTGCCCACGAACTTTTCGGGAGATGCGGTGGCTGCCGAGGAGAAGAAGCGGCGCGATCGCGGCTCGGGGTCGTACAGGTGGCGGTCGGCGCGCTCGGTCGAGTTCCGCGTGTGGGATCCGGAGAGACGGAGGCAACTGACCCGCAACGTCCGAGCCGCGAACGACACTGCGGCCAGACGTGAGCGCGCCGCGTTCGTCGCCGAGGTCTTGAACGACCAGGCGCCCGCCGGTAAGGCGCGCAAGACGGTCGCGCAGGTCGCCAATGAGTGGCTCGCCAACAAGGAGGACGGCGGCCGCGCCGGCGACGCAACACTGTCGAACTACGACTACCACGTGCGCAAGCACATCCTCCCCGAGACTCGGCGAGGATGCGCGGGCGGTTCTCGCGCACGTAGATCTTGGTGCGCTGGTAGTTGCGCCGCTGGGGTCCCCTTGTCATTTGTCAGCCATAGCCTCCGGGCCTGTCGAGGATCCGGAGGTACCATGGCTGACTACGCCACCCTACTGCGGGATGCCGTCACGCTCTCGTGTCGCTCCATCGATTCGGATGAGGAATTGTCAAATGTTGTGGATTGAGCAGTGATCACGCAGCGTCCTCTTCGCTTCGCTCGACGAGCTTTCCGTTGACGAACTTCGCTCCGGCGCGCACGAGCGCGACGAGCTTGTGACCGTCGA
>JBOGXL010000121.1:0-8271 GCA_050694575.1 Actinomycetota bacterium
TCGACGGTCACAAGCTCGTCGCGCTCGTGCGCGCCGGAGCGAAGTTCGTCAACGGAAAGCTCGTCGAGCGAAGCGAAGAGGACGCTGCGTGATCACTGCTCAATCCACAACATTTGACAATTCCTCACCGGGCCTCCAGTCAGGCTGTGCCCTGGAGGGAACCACGTTCTGCAAAAGGCTTTCGTAGCGACTGGCCGGCAGTGTCCGCGTACCTCGACGAGGCGATCCGCGGCGTGGCCCAGAAGTTCACGCGCGAGGGCGAGGTGCAGTGGATGCTCGGGACCACGGCTGGTGAGTCCTTTAGCGTGATTGACCGCGAGGCGATCGTCGGATTCGGCTCGAAGCCCATCCGCGCCGAGACATACAAGCGGCTTCGTGAGCCGCTCCTGTCGGCGCTCGGGCCGAAGCTCGAAGCGACGCTCGGGAACCCTCGCGAATTCGGCGGCAAGCTCGACCTCCTCGCGATCGACAAGGACGGCCGGTTGCTGGTGATGGAGGTCAAGCCGGCGACGTACGGGTCTGGCATCGTTTGGTCACCGTTGCAGGTGATGTTCTACGCCGAACTCTTTCAAGAGTGGGCGACCAAGGCTGACGACGCGACGGAGTGCCTGCGTGCCATGCTCGACCAGCGCGTCGAGCTCGGGCTTACGAAGTACGCGCACGAGCTGAAGGAGCCGCTTGAGATCATCCCGGTGGTCGCGGTTGGCGGGGAGATTCCGGACAAGTGGAAGTACGGACTGAAAAAGGTCCGCGACGCGCTGCGCGAGGGCGGCGCCCCGTGGTCGGACAGGCTGCGCGTGTCGAATGTGCACCCGAGCGTTCATTTCGAGGACCTGTAGGCCCCCTCGAAACCTCGCTGGTCAGAGAGTTGGACGGAGTCACACCGTCGTCTTGGTGGAGGCCAGGAAACGCGGTGCGAACCGTGGACGGAAGCACGATGGTTCGAGTCCTGTGTGCTCTGGCCCTTCTCTCGCCATCCCGGGACCATGTCCACGAGGTCGTCTGGGCGCGGAAGTGATTAGCCGACCGGCGAATCGGGACGCCGGACGAGCGCCACCAGATCCTGGGTGGCGAGGCTAAGCCGGCGCGAGTCCTAGAGGACAGCACAGGGCAGCTAGTATAGTCTGAGTGCACTAACTGTCACCAGATAGCAGTATCTAACCTTAGTCTATACCGCTATAGCGAGAGTGCAGTATAATTCACGCTATGGCGGTTCCTGCACTTCGAGTGCATGCAGGAGGGATCAGCGAGCGCAATCGCGCGTACCTCGAAATGCTGCACCGGGACGCCCACGCGGCATTCGGGGTTGATGAGGCAGCGCGGGCGTTAGGTCTCGACCACGACGAGGCGGCTCGCTTGCTCACCTACTTTGCTCGACGCGGATGGCTGTCACGCGTTCGGCGAGGACTTTACGTCGCTGTTCCGCTCGACGCGCGTCGCTCCGGTGAATGGGTCGAAGACTCCTGGGTGATCGCCGCGCGAGTCTTCGACCCGTGCTACATCGGCGGCTGGAGCGCCTGTGAGTACTGGGACCTGACTGAACAAGTCTTCCGCAGCCTGCTCGTCGTCACGGCAAAGAAGGTCCATGACCGTGACGTCGTCATGCAAGGCGTTGCGTTCCACGTGACGGTTCGTCACGAGAGCAAGCTCTTTGGTGCTACTGGGGTGTGGCGCGGACAGACGCGCGTGGATGTCTCTGACGCGCCGCGCACAATCGTCGACATTCTCGATGACCCGGCCCTCGGCGGAGGAATCCGCCAGGTTGCCCGCGTTGTGCACGAGTACTTCACAAGTGAGCACCGCAACGACGATCTTCTCGTCGAGTATGGCGACCGCCTCGGGAACCGAACGGTCTTCAAGCGCCTCGGCCACCTCTTAGAAGCGCAAGAGATCGATGCACCAGACCTGATTACTGCATGCTTGCAGCGCCGCAGCGCCGGTTACACAACGCTCGACCCTTCGGTGAAAACACGGGGCACGATCGTCAGGCGCTGGGGTCTACGAGTCAACGTGCGGCTAACGAAGCCGGACGATGAGCTGTGATCACACGCGCCGACATCGTCGAGCGTGTGGGTGAATGGCAGCTCGCAGAAGAGGTCATTGAGAAGGACTATGTTCTCGGATGGCTGCTCTGGGGCATCGGAAGCCACCCGGTGCTCGGTCAGAGTTGGGTGTTCAAAGGCGGCACGTGTCTCAAGAAGTGCTACATCGAGACACACCGGTTCTCCGAGGATCTCGATTTCACCGTCTTGCCCGGCGGTCCCTATCTACCCGCCGACGTGGCGCCGTATGTGAACGAGGTGCTCGCGCGCGTCCACGATGCGTCGGGGATCGACTTCTCGGCGAGAGAGCCGTATCTCAGGCTGCGGCCCGACAACCTCTCGATCGAAGGACGTGTCTACTACATCGGACCGCGCCGAACGCCCCAGCCAGCTCGGGTCAAACTCGATGTCACTGCCAACGAGAAGGTCATCCGGCCGCCCGTTCTGCGCGACATCGGTCATTCCTACCCTGACTCCCTTCCGAAACCGGCCCATGTGCGCTGTTACTCCTTCGAAGAGCTGTTCGCCGAGAAGTTGCGTGCCATGGGGCAACGTGGCCTCCCACGCGACCTCTATGACATCGTCAACCTCTTCCGCCGCGATGACCTCCGCCTGTACCCGGAGCTGATCCGTAACGCGCTTGAGGAGAAGTGCCAAGCGAAGTCCGTTGCGATCCCGAAAGCCTCTGACTTCGTCGACTCGCCAATCAGCGGCGAGCTGGAGGCGGACTGGAATCTGATGCTCGGCCATCAGCTGCCCGTCCTCCCGCCTCTCGATCAATTTCTGGCTGAGTTGCCGACACTCTTCGGTTGGCTCGACGGAACGATCGAGCTGCCCCCGCTGCCGGCGATCGAGTACGGACCGGACGAGGACGAGAAGTGGTCGCCGCCGGCGACCGCGGCGACCTGGGGGCAAGGCGTGCCGTTGGAGACGGTCCGATTCGCCGCAACCAACCATCTCTGCGTCGATCTTGCATATCACGGGACGCGCCGACTCATCGAGCCATACTCATTGCGCATGTCGAAAGCAGGGAGACTCCTGCTGCACGCTGAACGCGTCGATGGAAGTGGGCACCGAACGTACGGCGTCGAATCGATTGAGGGACTGCAGGTAACGACGACGGCATTCCGACCGCGATGGCCGATCGAGTTTTCCGCGCGCGGGCCCCTCTATGCGCCGCCGCAGACGCGACGACCCGGGTTCCGAGCCGCGGGACCGCGCCGCCGGACTCGAAGGAAACGCTGAAGATCAGCAGACCGAATTGGAGACCAAGACGCGTCTTGGCGCAACAGACCCGCGACTCTTGGCCAGCGATGCCACAATGGAGAGGTCATGGCGAAGCGAATCCAGATCGATGACGAGCTCTGGAAGCGTGTCTCCGTCGTTGCGTCCAGCACGGGTCGCCGGCCGGAGGACGTCGTCGAAGACGCAGTGAGGAAGTATGTGACCCATCCCGCAGACGTCCTCGACCGGCTTCGTCCGCAAGCGGACCTCACCGACGACGAAGCGATGGAACTCGCGCTTCGGGAGATCAAGGCCTACCGGTCCGGCCGGTAGGCTAGTGCGTGTCGTCCTAGACACCAACGTATACGTCTCGGCGGCACTCCGTCCTGGCGGCCCCACCGGGCAGCTCGTTCGGCTGGCGCGCGCTGGTCGACTCCAGCTGGTTGCGTCGCCGCAGCTCTTGGCCGAGTTGTGGGACGTTCTCCGACGGCCCGGGCTCGAGAGCCGGATCTCGTCTCCGGACGCGCGCGCGTTCGTCGAGTCAATCCGAGACAACTCGGAGATTCGAGACGACGTGGTGGATCCGCCCCGTGTAGTACGCGACGCCAGCGACGATTACCTCGTAGCCCTGGCTGTCGCTGGGCGTGTGGACGCTCTTGTTACGGGGGACCGAGACCTAACCGATCTCAGCAACCCGCCAGTCGTAGTCTTGACGCCACGGCAGTTACTCGATCAACTCAGTGACTAGCTTCCGATCGCGTTGCCTTTTACGCTCCCGCCGGCGCGAAGTCGGATTCCCCGACGTATCGTTTCGCTTGCTCCTAAATTTAAGACCGGGCTCGTCGTGAATACTCACGTGTTCGGCGAGAGGGCGGGGCCTCGACATCTGGCGTGCATGGACGTTTGGATCAGTGACAGTGCAATTGCAACGTCAGGGCTGGCCCGTCCCGCCCTGAGTCCGTGTCAGAACTGGCTGCGCTCGGGGTCCTGGTCGCGGGCGTTGACGTCTTCGTCCCAGTGGTCGGCGCGGTTGCCCGTCGTCGGCAGTCCCCCGGCATCCTTCAGCCTTTGCGCCGTGTGCATCAGGTTCCACGACATGATCGTGCAGTTCTTTGTCGTGAAGGTGTTGTCGTACCCGACGGGTGTGTCCCGGCCCTCTATCACGTCCCCATAGCTCGGCCCGGGTCCGGCTTCACCGATCCATCCGCAGTCGGGTTGTGGGGGGATCGTGTATCCGACGTGCGCCATCGCGTACAAGATCTGCATCGCGCACGCCTTGACCCCGTCCTCGTTGCCCGTGACCACGCAGCCCGCCGTCTTGCCGTAGTAGAGGTACTGACCCTTCTCGTTGCGGTCTCCGCTGTACGCGTACATGCGCTCGATGACGAGCGATGCCACGCTCGACTTCATCCCGAGCCAGATCGGCGTGCCGATGACGAGGATGTCGGCGTCCATGATCTTGGCCTGGATCGCCGGCCAATCGTCGCGGGCCCGGCCCCCATCTTCCGTCGCGTCCTTGACCATCCCGAACCCGATCTCGTGTTCGAGAACATGAAGGATCTCGACGTCGACGCTTTGGGAAGCCATGATGCCGGCCGACCGCGCCAGGAGCTTGCGCGTGTGTGACTGGTCAGCGTCGTACTTGATCGAACAGTTGAGGAACAACGCTCTGAGGTCTTCGAATCCGGTGGCCATCGCGCGATTGTACGGACTGGCTCGACCGCGAAGGACGCCTGCTCTTGCTCTTGACTCGCGAGTCAAGCATCTCAGAGACTGCGAGGTGTCCAGTAAGGGGGAGTGGAGATGCCCGAAGCCGTCATCGTTGCCACAGGTCGCAGCCCGATTGGCCGCGCCACGAAGGGGGCGTTGGCCGACGTTCGGCCCGAAGATCTTCTTGCCAGCGTGATGAAAGAGGTTGTCTCGAAGTCCGGGGTCGACGCCGCCGACATCGACGACGTGATCACGGGTTCGGTCGGCGGCGCACAGATCAACATCGCGCGTTCCGCTGCACTCTTGGCTGGGATCCCTGAAACCGTTCCCGCCACCACCGTGAACAGGTACTGCTCGTCGTCGCTCCAGGCCACGCGCATGGCGTTCCACGCGATCAAGGCCGGTGAAGGCGATACCTATCTGGTCGGGGGCAGCGAGCGATCCAGCCGTCTGGACAGCGAGCGCGGGACGACGCGCGGCGACGGCATCCCGATGATGCCCAACCCCGTCCTTCAGGAGAGCTGGGAGCTCTTCATCCCGATGGGGATGACGGCCGAGAACGTCGCTGACAAGTACAACGTGACGCGCGACGACATGGACAGGTTCGCGCAGCGCTCACAGGAACGCGCCGTCGCGGCGCAGGAGAGCGGGTTCTTCGACCGCGAGATCGTCCCATTCGCCAAGGAGGACGGCTCCGTCGTTTCCAAGGACGACGGCCCGCGCGCGAGCTCGACATACGAGAAGCTCGCGGAGCTCAAGCCGGTGTTCCGTCCCGAAGGCGGACGTGTCACCGCAGGCAACTCTTGCCCGCTGAACGACGGCGGTGCTGCCGTGATGGTGCTGAGTGAGGACAAGGCCGTGTCCCTCGGGATCAAGCCTCTGGCGCGGATCATCGCCTCGGCCGTTTCGGGGCTCGACCCGCGCATCATGGGTGTCGGGCCGATCGAGGCCGTGCGCAAGTGCCTCGAGCAGGCGAACATGAAGATCGGCGACGTCGATGTCGTCGAGCTGAACGAGGCGTTCGCGGCTCAGGTGCTCCCGGTGTGCGAGAACATTGGCGTCGATCCGTTCTCGGACAAGCTCAATCCCCACGGCGGCGCGATCGCCCTCGGGCATCCGTTCGGTCAGACGGGCGCCCGGATCATGACGACGCTGCTCAACGATCTCCAGACGCTGGACAGATCCATCGGCCTGGAGACGATGTGCGTCGGCGGGGGCCAGGGGATGGCCATGATCGTCGAGCGCCTCAACTAGACGAGACCATCGCTTGGCCAGCCGCATGGATGACGGTCCGCGCTTCGTCGTTATCGGCGCCGGTATGGCCGGCATCCTCAGCGCGATTAAGCTGCGCGAGGCGGGCTACACCAACTTCTCCGTCTACGAGAAGGCCGACCGTCTCGGCGGCACGTGGCGGGAGAACACGTACCCCGGTGTCGCGTGCGATGTCCCGTCGCACCTATACAGCTACTCGTTCGCTCCCAACCCGGACTGGACGCACGTGTTCTCGCCGGGCGAGGAGATCTGCACATACCTAGAGGACGTCGCTCGCCGGCACGATATCGAGAAGTTCATCACATACGGCACCGACGTCTCGCGTCTGGAGTTTTCCGGCGGCCGCTGGACGATCGGGCTCGCAGACGGCGGCACGGACGAAGCCGACTTCGTCATCGCGGCGACGGGCGTTCTCCACCACCCGAGCTATCCCGACATCGAAGGCCTGGACGACTTCGGTGGTGCGATGTTCCACAGCGCTCATTGGGACCACGACGTACCGCTGGCCGGGAAGCGTGTCGGTGTGATCGGAACGGGGTCGTCGGCCGTTCAGATCACCGGCGCTCTCGTCGATACGACCGGTGAGCTCCATCTCTTCCAGCGCACAGCCCAATGGGTCCTGCAGATGGCCAACCCGCCGATCGACGAGTCAGAGCAGGCGCGTTTCCGCACGGATGGTGGGGCGATGACCGCGCTGCGCGCCGAGTTGGCTCAGCGGTTCGAGGAGAACTTCGCGAACACCGTCGTCGATGCCGAGTCTCCGCAAGTGCAGATGATGCAGCAGCTCTGTCTGGCCAACCTCGAGGACAACGTGCCCGATGAGGAGCTGCGTGAGAAGCTGCGCCCGACGTATCAGGCCGCCTGCAAGCGCCTGGTCATCTCGCCGGACTTCTACCAAGCCATCCAACGCCCCAACGCTCGGCTCGTCACCGATGCGATAGAGCGGATCGAGCCGAGCGGTATCCGCACGGCCGACGGGAAGCTGCACGAACTCGACGTGATAGTTCTGGCGACGGGTTTCCGCGTGGATCGATTCATGCGCCCTATAGAGGTGCACGGCCGCGACGGCGTGTCCCTCGATGACGTTTGGGCGGAGCGTCCGTCTGCGTACCTGTCGATCTCTATCCCGGACTTCCCGAACCTGTTCATGCTGAACGGACCCAATGGCCCGGTGGGCAACTTCTCGCTGATCGATGTCGCCGAGCTTCAGTTCGGCTACATCATGCAACTCGTTTCCCTTGCGCAGAACGGACGAGGTGCCGAGATCAGCGCGACCCAGGCCGCCCTCGATCGCTTCGAGGCGGACCGCGTCGAAGCGGCGAAGAAGACCGTCTGGGTGACGGGCTGCCGGAGCTGGTACCTGGACGACCGCGGTGTCCCGTCCGCCTGGCCGTGGAGCTTCGATCGATTCCGCAACGAGATGGCGCGGCCCGAGCCGGCGGACTACGAGCTGATCCCCGCGCCGGCTAAGCGTCGTGCCAGAGCAGCGACACGACCCGCACGGGCTCCGACACACCCTTGAGCGTGACGGCGCGCTCGTCGCTCCTCGTCACCGGCTTGCTCAAGCACCCGACCGTTGCCACGCTCGCGACGACCTCGCCGCCTTCGGCCAACGCGCCGATGCGAGCCGCTTCGTGCACGCCCTTCCCGTGGTAGTTGCCGTGTACCTCGGCGGCCTCCGTGGCGTGGAGGCCGATCCGAACCTGAGGGGCGAAACCGTGGGCGCGGCGATGTTCGGCGAGTGATCGCTGGATGGCGACGGCGGCGCTCGCCGCGTCATCTGCGTTCTCGAAGGCAACGAAGAACCCGTCTCCTGTGTGGACTACCTCTTCGCCTCCGTGCTCGGCGAAGAGCTTCCGCAGCGTGTCGTCATGCCATTTGAGGAGATCGGACCAAGCGTCGTCGCCTATCGCGTCCAAGAGGTTCGTCGACCTGACGATGTCGGAGAACAGGAACGTCTTGGCGACGCGCTGCCCCTCGGCCCTCGCCTGAGGGGTCACCGACGCCAACGATGTTCGCGCTT
>JBOGXL010000122.1:0-5144 GCA_050694575.1 Actinomycetota bacterium
CGTCGTCTCCGCGATCCGCTCAAAACGCGGTGCCTCATTCCAAGTCGTGTCTCGGATCGGCACGGACGCGTTCAATCTCGCGGTATCCGTCCCCTTGGTCTTGGAGTACGAGTCGGCACTCCTCCGACATGTTGCCGCCTCTGATCTTGATGAGGACGACGTGCTCGCGATCGTGGACTACATCTGTCTTGTCGCGAGGCGACAGCCGATCTTCCTGTTGTGGCGCCCTCTACTCAGGGATCCGAAAGACGACATGATCGCCGAAGCAGGGATCGCTGCAGGCTGTGAAGCAGTTGTGACGCACAATCGAAGCGACTTCGAGAAACTCACGCAGTTCGGCGTTGGGGTGCTAAGCCCTCGCGATTTCCTGCGCGAGATCGAGGGTTAACCATGAGTACGTTGAGCCTGCGGCTCCCGGAGTCTTTGCACCGCAAGCTCGCCGAGCTCGCCAAGCGAGAAGGTGTGTCGATCAATCAGCTCATCAACTCAGCGGCCGCAGAGAAGGTCGCAGCGCTTCTGACCGAGGAGTACCTCGAGGAGCGAGCAAAGCGCGCATCACGCAAGCGATTCAAGAAGGCGCTCGCGAGGGTCGCTGACATCGAGCCCGAGGACGTCGACAGGCTGTAGTCGCCTACTTGAGCGAGTTCGGCCGTCGGGGAGGAAGGCTTGGCAGCGGCAGCCGGGCTCGCCGCAGACCGTGGTGCTCTGCACGAGGCTGCCGCGCCGGATGAGCCCGATCCGAGTCACTGGTGACCAGAGCGTCCTAGACTGACTGTCGCGATGGCGGCGGTCGACGAGGCACGCGAAGCATTCGACCGGCGCCGATGGACGGAGGCGTGCGAGCTGTACCGAGCCGCGGGCGCGCTCGATCCCGACGACGTCGAGCGATTCGCGACGGCGAGCTTCCTCATCGGCGACGATGCAGCATCGGCCGACATCTGGGCCCAGGCGCACCGCGCGCACCTCGAGCGCGGCGATCCGGAGCGCGCCGCGCTCGCCGCGTGCTGGATCGCCTTCGGATACATCAACGCGGGGGATACGGCGCAAGGGGGCGGCTGGGCCGCGACAGCGGCGCGGGTGTTGGGCGACGAACCGCCGGAATGTGCAGCCCTCGGGTTCCTGGTGGTCTTCGAGGCGCTGCAGACCATGTTCGCCGGCGACGCTGTGACCGCGCTGCCGAGGTTCGTCCGGGCCGCAGAGATCGCCGACGCGTGCCACGATCCGAACGTGTCGACGCTCGCGCACCTCGGCCACGGTCAGTGCTTGATCATGACCGGTGAGATCGCGTCTGGGGTCTCGCTCCACGACGAAGTCATGGTCGCCTGCATGTCAGGAGCGGTCACGCCGACCGTTGCCGGGATCGTGTACTGCGCCGTGATCGAGTCGTGCCAGGAGCAGTACGACGTCCGCCGCGCGCAGGAGTGGACGGCGGCACTGGTTCGCTGGTGCGAGTCGCAGCCCGATCTCGTCCCGTACCGCGGCCAATGCCTGGTGCACCGTGCGCAGGTTATGCACCAGCAAGGCGCATGGACCGATGCGCTCAGCCAAGCGTTCGTCGCGCTCGAGGTCTTGTCGCAGCGACCCGGACACGCGTCCGGCATGGCGCACTACGAGCTCGGTGAGCTCCACCGGTTGCGCGGAGCGTTCGCGGATGCCGAGGACAGCTACCGCCGCGCGAGCGATGCCGGACGCACCCCGCAGCCGGGCCTGGCGCTATTGCAGCTCGCCCAGGGTGCGACGGACGCCGCGTCCATCGCGATCCGCCGTGCGTTCGACGACGAGTCCCACGAGATCCTGCGCACGTCGTTGCTCGTCGCGTCCGTCGAGATCGAGCTGGCCGCGGGCGACGTGGATGCGGCCCGGACGGGCGCCCACGAGCTTGCCGCGCTCGCGGCGCAGCTCGATGCGCCGTACGTGAAGGCGCTGTCGGCCCGCGCCAGGGGAGCGGTCTGCCTCGCGGACGGCGACTGGCGGGCGGCGTTCGCGTCGTTGCGGGAGGCGTTCGGCCTCTTCGGCGGCCTGTCGCTGCCGTACGAGGCCGCGCGCACCCGTGTGCTGGTCGCGCAGGCTCGCCGCGCGCTCGGCGACGAGGAGGCCTCGACGATGGAGCTCGACGCGGCCCGGCGTGTCTTCGAGGACCTCGGCGCGAAGCCGGACCTCGATCGGCTCGGCGGCACGGCGAAGCGCTCGGACGGCCTCACGGCGCGCGAGCTCGAGGTCTTGCGGCTGGTGTCGTCCGGGAAGACGAACCGGGCGGTCGCGTCCGAGCTCGTGCTCAGCGAGAAGACGGTCGCACGCCACGTCGCGAACATCTTCACGAAGCTCGGTGTGTCCTCACGCGCGGCGGCGACCGCATACGCCTACGAGCACGACCTCGTCTAGGCCTACATAGAACGACCCATGCCCGGGTCGGCGTGGTTTGCACGGTTCTCCCGAAGTCGTCTCCTCCGCCCGCGTCTAGGGTGCGCGTGTCGGTATCGAGCGAGGAGGGGACATGAGCACAGAGTCGGTCGAGACGGTCATCATCGGCGGAAGCCAGGCGGGACTCGCCGCCGGCTACCATCTCACCAAGCGGGGTCGTCCGTTCGTGATCCTCGACGCGAACGACCGCATCGGCGACGCGTGGCGCAACCGGTGGGACTCGCTCCGTCTGTTCACGCCGGCCAAGTACGACGGGCTGCCCGGCATGCGGTTCCCTGCAGGCCGCGTGTCGTTCCCGACGAAGGACGAGCTCGGCGACTACCTCGAGGCCTACGCAGCGCGCTTCGAGATGCTGCACCGCACGGGCGTCCGCGTCGACTCGCTCTCGAAGCAGGACGGTCGCTTCCTCGTCACGTCGCGCGCCGGACACTTCGAGGCGGACAACGTCATCCTCGCCATCGGCGCGCACCAGATCCCACGCGTCCCCGACTTCGCTCCCGATCTTGACGAGGACATCGTCCAGCTGCACTCGGTGGCCTACAAGGGTCCGGGTCAGCTCGCCGACGGTCCGGTGCTCGTCGTCGGCGTCGGCAACTCGGGGGCCGAGATCGCCTACGAGGTGGCCAAGACGCACCACACGATCCTGTCTGGGAAGCCGTCTGCCGAGATCCCGGCGAAGCACGGACCGAACGCAGCTCGCTTCTTCCTACCGATCGTGAAGTTCGTCGGACACCACGTGCTGTCCCAGCGGACACCGATCGGACGCAAGGTCGGGCCGAAGCTCGCCACCCAGGCGCCGCCGTTGATCCGCGTCAAGATGAAGCACCTGTCGCGCGCCGGCGTAGAGCACGTCGGACGAACGACCGGTGTAGCCGACGGCAAGCCGGTCGTCGATGACGAGCGCGTGCTGGACGTCGCGAACGTCATCTGGTGCACGGGGTTCCGTCAGGACTACAGCTGGGTCGACCTCCCGTCGTTCGACGAGAGCGGACGTCCGATCCACACGCGCGGGGTCGGCTCGGTTCCGGGCCTGTACTTCATGGGGCTGCTCTTCCAGTTCGCGGTGACTTCCGATGTGATCCCGGGCGTCGGACGCGACGCTGCCTACATCGCGAAGCACATCGCGGCGCGTTCCGCTATCGCCTGACAAGCGTACCGTGCCTTAGTCTCGTCGCGGGGCGCCTACGGTGAGCCCGAGATGCCGGGCCGCGTACTCGGCCCACGAGTGGTTCTTCAGGAAGGCGTTCTGATCGGCGGCGCGCGGCTGCCGGGTTCCCCAATCGCTGTTGAGGACGTACTGTCCGGCGTCGATCAGCCGCCTCGCGTGCGCGACGGCTCGCGTGTTGACCGTGTAGAAAGCCATACGTGGTGATGCCCGTTCGGGAGCCGGGCCACTCCCGGCTCGGCATGCCCGCGAAGCCTCGGTCAGGTGCCGACGAAAGCCGCTAGGTGCTCGCCGGTGAGGGTCGAGCGGGCGGCGACGAGGTCTGAGGGTGTGCCCTCGAACACGATCCGGCCCCCGTCGTGGCCGGCGCCGGGGCCGAGGTCGATGATCCAGTCGGCATGCGCCATGACCGCCTGGTGGTGCTCGATGACGATGACCGACTTGCCGGAGTCGACGAGCCGGTCGAGCAGGCCGAGCAAGTGCTCGACGTCGGCGAGGTGCAGGCCGGTGGTCGGCTCGTCGAGGACGTAGACGCCGCCCTTCTCGCCCATGTGGGTGGCCAGCTTGAGACGCTGCCGTTCGCCGCCGGACAGCGTGGTGAGCGGCTGGCCGAGGCTGAGGTAGCTCAAGCCCACGTCGGCGAGCCGCTCGAGGATGGCGTGCGCAGCCGGCGTGTGGGCTTTGCCGGCGCCGAAGAACTTCTGGCCTTGCGTCACCGACATCGCGAGCACCTCGCTGATGTCGCGGCCACCGAGCTTGTATCTCAGCACCGATGCGTCGAACCGCTTCCCCTCGCACACTTCGCATGTGGTGGCGACGCCGGCCATCGTCGCTAGATCCATGTAGATCACGCCGGCGCCGTTGCAGTTGAGGCAGGCACCCTCGGAGTTCGCGCTGAACAACGCCGGCTTCACGCGGTTGGCCTTCGCGAACGCCTTGCGGATCGGGTCGAGCAATCCGGTGTACGTCGCGGGGTTGCTTCGCCGCGAGCCGCGGACGGGCGCTTGGTCGACCGACACCACGCCCTCCGAGGCGGGGATCGACGCCTGCACGAGCGAGCTCTTGCCGGAGCCGGCGACGCCTGTAACGACGACAAGCACCCCGAGCGGGATGTCGACGTCGACGTTGCGCAGGTTGTGCGTGGTCGCGCCGCGGATCTCCAGCGTGCCGGTAGGTGACCGCACCGTTTCCTTGAGGGCGGCCTGGTCGTCGAGGTGGCGGCCGGTGATCGTGCCGCTGGTGCGCAGCCCCTTGATGGACCCCTCGTAGCAGACGGTGCCGCCTGCGGTACCGGCCCCGGGGCCGAGATCGACGACGTGGTCGGCGATCTCGATCACCTCCGGATCGTGCTCCACGACGAGCACGGTGTTTCCCTTGTCCCGCAACTGCAGCAGCAGCTCGTTCATGCGCTGGATGTCGAGAGGGTGCAGACCCACGGTGGGCTCGTCGAACACGTAGGTGACGTCGGTGAGCGAGGAGCCGTGGTGGCGGATCATCTTGGTGCGCTGTGCCTCGCCGCCCGAGAGTGTGCCCGACGGACGGTCGAGCGAGAGGTAGC
>JBOGXL010000123.1:0-2304 GCA_050694575.1 Actinomycetota bacterium
GGCTGCGCCGTGCGTACGCCCGCCGGGAGACGGGCAAGATGACCGACGCCGAGTTCGCCGATGTCGTGCGAAGCTACGTCGCCGAGGTGATCGGCGAGCAGGAGGCGGCGGGTCTCGACCTCGTCACCGACGGTCTCGTCCACTGGTACGACCTCGTGGCGCACCCCGCGTCGCGGCTCGAGGGCGTCGAGATCAACGGCCTCGTCCGGTTCTTCGACACCAACACATACGTTCGCCAGCCGGAAGTCAACGGGAAGCCGACGGGCACGTTCGGCCTGGCTCCCGAATACGCCGCGGCGAAGACCTCGGCTACGAAAACGCTCAAGGCCGTGGTCACCGGTCCCTACACCCTGGCGCGGCACTCGATCATCAAGTCCAACGGCGACCTCGGTGCCTTGGCCCTCGCCTACGCCGAGGCGCTGGGGGCCGAGCTCGAGGCTCTCGACAGGGCCGGAGCGAGCTACGTGCAGATCGACGAGCCGTCGCTCCTCAAGTTCCCCGACGACGCGGAGCTCGTCCGCAACGTGCTGCTGCGCGCCGTCGCTTCGAAGGGCAACCTCAAGATCGGCCTCTCGACGTACTTCGGCGACGCCACCACCATCTACGGCGAGTTCCTGAAGATGCCGGCCGACGTCCTCGCCTTCGACCTCCACTACGGCCCGGGCCTGGTGGACGCCATCGTTCAACAGGGCTCCGACCGGCCCATCGCGCTGGGCGCCATCGACGGCCGCAACACCAAGCTCGACGACACCGAAACAGTTGCCCGGCAGGTCGACACGGTCATGGAAGCTCTCGGCTCCCGGGGCGTGGAAGAGGTCCACCTTCAGCCGTCGTGCGGACTGGAGTTCCTGCCGCGCGACAGAGCCAAACGTAAGCTGGAGCGGATGCGGGAGATCCGCGACACGATCTCGAAGGCAGGCGCGTGAAAGGTAGAGAGAAGCTCCAGCAGCTCGGCATCGAGCTCCCGCCGCTCCCGATCACGGCCGTGGGCAGCTACGCCAAACCCGAGAACCTGACGAAGGCTCGGGCGCGCTTCGTCAAGGGCGACATCAGCCGCGACGAGCTCCGCGCCGTGCAGGAAGAGGCCACGGCGCTGTGGATGGGCTTCCAGAACGAGATAGGCGTCGACGTCCCCGTGGACGGCGAGATGTACCGCACGGACATGGTCGAGTTCTTCGCCGAGGAGATGGACGGCTTCGAGCCAGGCGGATGGGTTCGCTCGTACGGCAACCGGTACTACCGCAAGCCGATCATCACGAACGAGGTGCGTTGGCGCGGGCCTATGACCGTGGACTGGTGGCGCTTCGCGCAGTCCCTCACCGACGCGCCCGTGAAGGGCATGTTCACCGGCGGCAACACGGTCATGGACTGGTCCTTCAACGAGTTCTATCCCGACCGCAAGGCGACCGCTCTCGCGCTCGCGCGGGAGTTCCGCAAGGAGGTCGAAGCTCTCGTCGAAGCGGGATGCAAGATCATCCAGGTCGACGAGCCCGCGGTTTCCGTCCGGGCCGACGAGGTCGACATCGCCATCGAGGCCATGCAGATCACTACCGAAGGGGTCGACGCGTACTTCATCACCCATGCCCTCGAGTACGGGTACCCGGAGACGGTGTTCCCCGACGTCCTCGCCATGCCCGTGGACAACTTCGACATGGAGTTCGCGAACTCGGAATTCTCCTTCCTCGAAGGGTTGCGCGACTTCGGCTTCGACAAGGACCTCTCGCTGGGCGTGGTGGACGTCCACACCCACGTCATCGACGACGTCGAAGACGTCGAGGCCCGCATCCGCAAGGCCATCGAGATCCTCCCCGTCGAGACCATCTGGCCCGATCCCGACTGCGGCCTTAAGACGCGCACCGTCGAGGAGTCGATGGGGAAGATGCGCGCCATAGCCGAAGCGACCAAACGGGTTCGCGCGACACTGCCGAGCCGTGTCTGACCGACCCCTCCAGGGTCGGGTCGCCATAGTCACCGGCTCGTCCCGAGGGATAGGACGCGGTGTCGCAACACACCTCGGCTCCATGGGGGCATCGGTGGCCGTGTGCTACGTCCGGAACAAGGACATGGCGGAGGAAGAGGCCGACGAGATCCGCAAAGCCGGCGGCGACGCCGACGCCTTCGGTTTCGACCTGACGACGGAGGAAGGAGCCCGGGCGCTCGTCGAGGCCGTCGTCCAACGGTTCGGCGGCCTCCACGTCCTCGTGTGCTGCGTGGGCGGTTTCTTGCGCAAGCCCTTCGAGGAAACGACGACCGAGGAGTGGAGAGACCAGTTCGCGCAGAACACCGACACGATGTTCTTCTGCA
>JBOGXL010000124.1:0-1679 GCA_050694575.1 Actinomycetota bacterium
GCTGCGACCCGACAAGGACTCCCGCCTGGTCGGGCTCAGGACGTACCCCTGCCGACCGATTCAGCGATGACATCCACGAATCGAACCCGACTCCGCCCACCGAGGGAGGTCCGCATGCTGCTGCCGATGAGGAGGCTTCGCGTGCCCGTCGTCGCCGTCTCGATGACGGTCGGTGGGCTCGCGTACGCCGCAGGTGACGGCTCCCCATCCGATACGATCGGTCGGTCGGCCGGCGAAGGCAGCCCGGTCCGGGAGCTCGACACCGGCGACACCCTCCTCGATACCGACCCCAAGACGTCCGCCGACGACGATGGCGGTGACCCGACGGGGTCGAGCGGCGTTACGAGCACAGGTCGTTCAACGGAAGGATGTCCGCAAGGGTTCGACGGCAACCACGGTCAGTACGTGTCGGGGACGGAGGACCACCCTCGGCGCGATGCCGCACACTCACCGTGTGGCAAGCCACTACACGCCGTCGAGGACGATGACGTCGATGCCGAGGGAGACGACGGCCCTGGCCCGAAGAAGGGCCACCACAACGAGAAGCCGAAGGGCAAGCCCTAGAGGTTCGCCGTCGCCTCCTCGAGGAGCCACGCGAACCTGCGCTGAGCCTCGTCGCGACGCGTCGGGATGTGCTCGGTCGGCACGTCGACGGCGTCGAACCCTTTGAGGATCTGCCGCGAGACGGTCATGCGGTGCACCTCGTCCGGCCCGTCGTAGATCCTTCCCGCGCGCGCCGCTCGGTACATCGCCTCAAGCGGCAGGTCGGTGGTGAACCCGAGGCTCCCGTGGACCTGGATGGCCCGGTCTATCGCGTCGTGGAGAACCTTGCTCCCCCAGAACTTGATCATCGAGATCTCCTTCCGCGCCGCGGAGGAGCCTTCCCGGTCCATCTTCCACGCCGCATGAAGCGTCATCAGCCGCAGGGCGTGGATCTCGGTGGCCGAGTCGGCGACCCAGTTCTGGATGGTTTGCTTGCGGGCGAGCGGCTCCCCGAACACGACGCGAGACACGGCCCGCTCGCACAGCATCCGAAAGGCGCGGTTGCTCTGTCCGATCCAACGCATGACGTGGTGGATGCGTCCCGGGCCGAGCCGCTTCTGCGCCAGCACGAAGGCCTGGCCCTCACCGCCGAGGAGATTCTCGTAGGGCACGCGGACGTCGGTGTAGATGATCTCGGCGTGCCCCGACTCGTCGAGCGGAACGTCGTGCTCGCCCATCGTCGGGATGTTCCGCAACACGTTGACGCCCGGAGTGTTACGCGGCACGACGATCATCGACATGCCCTGGTACGGATGGACGTCGGGGTTGGTGACGGCCATGACTATCAAGATGTCTGCGACCGAGCCGTTGGACGTGAACCACTTGTGCCCGTTGATCACGAGCTCGTCGCCCACGCGCTCGGCCCTCGTCTTGATCAGCGTGGGATCCGCGCCGGCGCCGGGCTCGGTCATCGAGAAGGCCGACCGGATGTCACCGTCGAGCAGCGGCCACAGCCACCTCTTCTTCTGCTCGTCGCTCCCCGCAATCGCGATGAGCTCGGAGTTACCGTAGTCTGGTGCGTTGTTGCCGAACACCTGCGGGCCGTAGTAGCACTCGCCGAGGATCTCGTGCATCAGGCCGAGCTTCAGCTGCCCGAAGCCTTGGCCCCCGAGCTCGGGATCGAGATGCGCCGCCCA
>JBOGXL010000125.1:0-4302 GCA_050694575.1 Actinomycetota bacterium
GCTACCTCTAGCGGTCGGCTCGGCCCTGTCGGGCCACGTGCACGAGCCGTTGGACGACGGTGACGACGGACAACCCCGCCACCGCCCAGAGCATGATCTCGACGAACCCCAGGATCAGACCCGCGCATAGCAGGATCAACCGCTCGGCCCTCTCGAGGATCCCGGTCTTGCCGTCGTAACCTAAAGACTCGGCCTTGGCTCGGATGTAGGACGTCAGCTGGCCGCCGCCGTACGCAGCGAGCGCGACGACGGCCATCAGCTCGTCGCCCGTGCGGAAGTAGAACCACGTGAAGGCCGAGAACACGAGCGCATCGGAGACCCGGTCCGTCACGGAGTCGAGGAAGGCCCCGTAGCGGGAAGCCGTCCCGCGCACACGCGCGACCGCACCGTCGCAGAAGTCGAGCACGCCGCCGGCCGCGAGGATGAGCCCGCCGGCGAGGAAGGCGCCGTCGGCGATCCGCCACGCTGCGACGGCGCTGAGGACGATCCCGAGAGCGGTCAGCGAGTTGGCGGTGAAGCCCAGCCTCGCGAAGGTACGCCCCGTCCAGTCCGACAGTCCCCGCAGCGCCTCGCGGGCTCTGGCATCGAGCAACCGGGCCTCCTAGTGGGTCGAACGGCCGCCCTTATAATGACCGCTCGTTGAAACAGTACGAACCCACTCAGATCCGCAACATCGCCCTGGTGGGCCACGGGGGCGCGGGCAAGACCATGCTCGCCGAGGCGCTCCTGTATACGGCCGGCGCGACCACGCGGATGGGCCGCATCGAGGACGGCACCGCCACCACCGACTACGAACCCGAGGAGCACAACCACCAGATCTCCGTCTCTTTAGCCCTCGCGCCCGTCGAGTGGAACGGGCACAAGATCAACGTCATCGACGCCCCCGGGTACGCCGACTTCGTCGGCGACGTCGTGTCGGCGTTGCGCGTGGCCGACGCCGCCGTCTTCGTCATCTCGGCGGTGGACGGCGTCGAGGTGCAGCACGAGCTCATCTGGGACATCGCCGAGGACCTGGGCTTGCCCCGCCTGATCGTCCTGAACAAGATGGATCGCGAGCGTGCATCGTTCGCGCAGACCCTGAGGCAGCTTCGCGACAAGTTCGGGACGAAGCCGTTCCCGCTCCACGTGCCCATCGGTGAGGAGCACGACTTCTCCGGCGTCGTCGACCTGTTGAAGATGCAGGCTTTCTCCTACGACCAGAAGGCACCGAAGGGATCCAGCACGGAAGTGCCGGCCGACCTGCAGGCGCAGATCGACGAAAACCGGTCGAGCCTGGTCGAGGCGGCTGCCGAAGGCGACGACAACCTGCTCGAGAAGTACCTCGAGGAGGGTGACCTCGACGAGAAGGAGATCGCCGCGGGTCTTTCGGGTGCGGTAGCCGCCGGCACGACGGCGCCGATCCTGGTCTCGTCGGCCACGCACCTCGTCGGCATCGATCTGCTCGCGGAGACGATCTGCGCGCTCGTGCCGTCCCCCTTGGAGCGACCGCCGGTCGTCGGGAGCTCGAAGAAGAGCGCGGAGGACGAGGTAACGCGTTCGCCGTCTCCGGAAGAGCCGTTCTCGGCCTTCGTCTTCAAGTCGATCTCCGATCCGTACGTAGGCAAGGTGTCGCTCTTCCGGGTGTTCTCGGGCTCGCTGCGCCCGGACCATCACGTTCTCAACGCCTCTACCGGCGACGACGAACGCGTAGGCCAGGTCTTCTACATGCTCGGCAAGGAACACGTGAACGCACCGGAGATCGTCACAGGCGACATCGGCGCCGTCGCCAAGCTCGCGCACACGCACACCGGCGACACGTTGAGCGAGACGAAGTCTCCGATCGTGTTCCCTTCCATCTCGTTCCCCGAGCCCGTCCTGGCGGTGGCCGTGGCCCCAAAGTCACGCGGCGACGAGGACAAGCTCATGACGGCCATTGCACGGCTCGTCGAAGAGGATCCCGTCCTGCGCATCGAACGGCGAGCCGACACCCACCAGACGGTCGTGTCGGGTCTCGGTGAGGCGCACCTCGGCGTCGTCCTCGAGCGGATGAAGCGGAAGTTCGGAGTCGAGGTCGACCAGCTCACGCTCCGCATTCCGTACCGCGAGACGGTCAAGGGCCGGGCACAGTACGAATCGCGGTACATCAAGCAGTCCGGTGGGCGCGGTCAGTACGCGGTGGCTCACCTCGAGGTCGAAGCCCAGCCCGAGGGTCAGGGCTACGAGTTCGTCAACAAGATCAGTGGCGGCGCCATCCCCCAGAACTTCATCCCGTCGGTGGACAAGGGCGTCCAAGGGGCCCTGCGGGAAGGGGTGCTCGCCGGCTACCCGGTGGTCGACGTGAAGGTGACGCTGTTCGACGGCAAGTACCACACCGTCGACTCGTCTGACATGGCCTTCCAGATCTGCGCGTCGATCGGCTTCAAAGAGGCGTGCAAGTTGGCAACAATTACACTCCTCGAGCCGTGGGCCGACGTCGAGATCCGCGTGCCCGACTCGATGCTCGGCGACATCATGGGCGACATCAACTCAAAGCGTGGGCGCGTCCTGGGAACCGAGCAGGACCGCCGCGGCTACCAGATCGTTCGCGCGCAAGCGCCGCTCGCGGAGATGGCTCGTTACGCCATCGACCTTCGATCCATGACCGGTGGTCGCGGGACGTTCTCACTCGAGATCTCTCACTACGAAGAGGTCCCCCAGCACCTCCAGCAGGCCGTCGTCGACGACGCCGAGAGGCAGAGGGCCGAAGCGAAGCACTGATCGACGTCCACGACGCCCTCACGCATTTCGGCATCAACGATAGCGCGCACATCCAAACCGCCGGCGAGTCGAGCGTGTACGCGCTGGATCACGCTCGGATCATCCGCCTGACGAGCATCTCGCTCGATCACAGGCCATCGACCTCATCGCCTACCCCATCGGTCCGGCGCACGAGCGGTACTGCATCGACGTGCTCCGGTCAGCGCAGCAAGGGCCGTAGCCGGTCGTAGGTCTCCGACAGAAGCTCGGGCAGCACCTTCGTCTCTCCGACGACGGGCATGAAGTTCGTGTCGCCACTCCAGCGCGGCACGACGTGCAGATGGAAGTGCCCGGGGACCCCCGCCCCCGCCACGTTTCCCAGGTTGATCCCGATGTTGAAGCCCTCGGGCTGGCTGGCCTCGCGGTGAGCGGCCACCGCCTTCCGTGTCCACAACCACACCTCGTCGAGCTCCTCATGCGTGAGGTCCTCGAGCTCACCGATATGCCGGTACGGAGCCACCATCAGATGGCCAGTGTTGTACGGGTAGAGGTTGAGGATCACGAAGGCGAGCTCACCGCGTCCGACGACGAGGTTCTCTTCGTCCTTGGACTCGGGCGCCGAGGAAGCGTCGCAGAGGAAGCACGTCTCGTGTCGTTCCTGGCCCTTGATGTACGCCATACGCCAGGGTCGCCAGAGCCGCTGCATCACCGCCACCTCATGTAGCCGTCCGCCGCCTGGAAGCCGGCGCGTTCGTAGATCGGCCGCCCATCGTCCGTCGCCATCAGGATCAAGTCGATGCCGCGCTCCCGGGCGTACTCCATCATGCGCTCGACGATCGCCGAGGCGATCCCGCGTCCGCGGTACCCGGGCTGCGTGAACATGCTCTGGACGTAGCCCTCGTGCCCGACACCGTCGCGGACCATCCGTTCGTAGAGAACGATCACGCCGCACGCCACGATCTCGCCGGCGTTCTCGGCGACCCACGCCACGCACTCCTCGGTCGGCAGGCGCCGCGCCAGGTAGTCGCCGACCTGCGTCCTGAGCGCGGTCTCGTCGGTGACGGGACGGAAGTGCAGCTGGAAGGCGAGCCGCAGCTCGGCGAGGGCGGAGATGTCGTTTACGGTCGCGCGCCGGATCGTCGTCTCGCTCATCGCGAGGCGAACCATTCCCGCAGCCGCTCGGCGTATGGGAGCCGGGCCTCCTGGGGGACGATGCGAAATGGCTCTTTGTACAGATCGTCCCGATGGAACCGAGGGAAGACGTGGAGGTGGTAGTGCCAGACTTCTTGGTTCCCCTCGGGCCCGTTGTGCTGGCGTGTCGAGATGCCAGCGCAGCCGTACGTCTGAATCATGGCCGTGGCGACGTCGCGAGCGACGCGATGGATCTCCGCGGCCAACGGCGGCTCCAGGTCGAAGATGTTCTCGACGTGCTCGGTCGGGACCACGACGGCATTCCCCTCGATCCGTCCCCACCACTTCGGGTTGATCCACGCGATCACGTGAACGTCTCGGTAAACGACGTCCGACTGCTTCGCCCACGGCTCTGCATTATCCTCGCCACGGACGAGCTCGCAGAGAGAGCAGTGG
>JBOGXL010000126.1:0-3692 GCA_050694575.1 Actinomycetota bacterium
CGAGCCGCGCACGTCCAGGAGCGTTGCTTCGATGCGTCCGAGGCGACGGCGCTCGGAGCGCAGGTCCTCGCTGATGAGCAGACCGACCCCGACGATCACGGCCGCCAGCCCACCCAAGCCCCCAGACGCCAGGTACGAGAATTGCCTCGCGAGCTCGGGCTCGCCGGACACTCCTATCCACCCGAGGAGCAGGAAGAGGGCGCCCAGTCCCACCAGGGCCCAGCCGCCGATCACCCGCCATCTCGTGCGCAGGACGGTTGTCGACGTCGTCCCGTCTCCGTTCCGCTCGCTCATCGCTGCCTCCTTTTCGTCAGGGGGCCGAGATGGCCCGTAGCGCGAATCGTCCTGCAACTCCGAGACCCGCCAGTAGAAGCAAGACGCCGTAGAAGATGCGCAGGCGACGAACGCCGGCTTCGTCGGCCAGCGGCGCACCGACGAGATCGGCTTGCTCGGCCGAACCCAGAACCGTCGAGGGCGCGACCACGACGGACGGCACCGTCGTGGCGGCGACATCCGACGTACCGATCGGCGTCAGCTCACCCGTCTCCTTAACCACGACTCCGAAGTCCTCAGGGGTGAACTCGGGCAGCGGTGACAGCCGGGCCGAGGCCGCCGTGAGCCCGAGGGAGATGGTGAGCTCGAAGTTCCTGTTGAGGAACGGGCAGCCGACCGGCGGCGGTACCGACTGCTCGATCTCGACCCGCTCCGGCGTCAACGGGATCTGCCCGTAGAAGGGGTTCTCCTGATTGACGCGGACGCGTTGGATCTCCTGGTTCAGCGCACTCTCCTCGGCGGCACGGCAGAGCGCTTCCTTCCCCTCGACGAGCGGCTCGGGGAAGGTCTCCTCGACGCGCTCGCGCACCACGTTGATGAGCAGGCCTCCGGTCGAGGCGTCGACGAACTCTCCCGCGCCGTCGACGTCTTGCCTTCCTTGTGAGAGCCGGATCTCGAGGCCGTCCTCGGCCAGCTGCTCGTTCAGCGCATCCGAACCTTCGTCACCGGCGATGTGCAGGCCCCGGCTGTCGATCTCCACGGGTGTCCCGCCGAAGGTGGCGCCGACGACGCGGAGCGTGCTCGTGGCTTCCGACCTGTCCCGAGAGCCGGCGGCGGCCGCCGTCGACTTCGCCTCGATGAGGTCGATGTGCAGATCCGTGCCGATGTCCACGTTCTTGGCCACGAAGACCGACTCCACGACGCTTCGCCCACCTTTGAAGACGGTGTTGGTGCGCGACCAGGCCTCGGCCGCTTCGGCTACGCCGGGGAACTCGAAGCGGGCGCCGCGTGCCATCCCGTTCGAGATCAGCTCACCGCTGTGCGATTCCGAGACCCCCAGCGCCAGCGGAGGCCTACCCAGCTGCTCGACGAACCGTGCGCACGTGGCCGGGTCGTAGAACGACGCGCATCCCGTCCCGAGCTGCTCGACCATGAACCCCGTGCTCGATCCCCTTGACGAGTGCGGCGGATTCGGCCACTGGCTCTCGCTGATCGCAAGCCCACCGCGCTCCTGCGGTTGCAGGTCGTACAGCCACGCGAACGCGTCGAGGAGGAAGCCGGGCCAGATGGCGCCGGAGAGGCCGTGGCTCGACTGGTTGTCGATGGAGGACTGGCTGTAGATGGGCCAGATATCGACGTCGGGGTCGACGTTGGCGACGGCCACCGCCGCCGCCGCGAGGGCCGCACCCTGCGCGATCACGTTGTCCGGCGCCGGCGCCGCCGATGTCGGCCGGATCGCTATGAATGGCCCGAGCGCAACCGCCATGACCAAGGCGACCGCGACGAGCTGACGAGTCGGGGTCTTCACGAAACGCTCCCGAGATAGACGTTGGCCAGCCGCTTGCGATCTCTGATCAGGGGGGAGGGAGAACCTTCGTAGGTGATCCTACCTTTCTGCAACACGTACGCCCGGTCTGCGCGTCGCAGCGCGAGCGCGGCGTGTTGCTCGACGACGAGGATCCCGAGGTCATCCTGCCGGAGCTTGTCGAACAGCGCGAAGAGCTCGGCCGCGACCGCCGGCGCCAGTCCGTGTGACGGCTCGTCCACGAGGACGAGGCGCGGTTTCGCAACGAGGGCCCGGGCGAGCGCGAGCATCTGCTGCTCGCCACCGGATAGCACACCGGCGCGCAGCCCCAGCCGCTCACGCAGCTGGGGGAAGTGCTCGAGCACAGAGCCGATCTCACGGCGCCGGTCGATCCGTTCTCGCCGGCGCGTGTACAGACCCACCAGTAGGTTCTGAGCGACCGTGAGCCGGGGGAACGTGCCGCGTCCTTCGGGGATGTGCGCGACACCCCGTCCGGCGAAGAGCTCGGGGGGACGGCCGGTGACGTCCTTGCCGTCGAGCGTGATCGTGCCCGCCGACGGATGCCGCAGCCCCGAGAGGACGCGCAGCGTCGTCGTCTTGCCGGCGCCGTTGGGTCCCAGCAGCGTCACGAGCTCGCCGGGCGCAACGCGGACGGACACGCCGGCGAGGGCCTGCACGCGGCCGTAGCTCACGGAGACGTCATGCGTTTCGAGCATGGGCCTCCTGCTGGTGTGGGACGCCGAGGTAGCGGTCGACGACGACCGGATCACGTCGCACGTCGTTGGGCGAGGCATCGGCGATGACACGGCCGAAGTCCAGGACGTACACCCATTCCGCGATCGCACCGACCACCGCCATGTCGTGCTCGACCAGAACCACGGTGAGGTCGCGCTCGTCCCGCAGCTCGGCGATCAACGACGCGATCGCGCCGGATTCCTCCGGGTCGAGGCCGGCGGTGGGTTCGTCCAGCAGCACGACTTTCGGCGCCCGGACGAGTACCGAGCCGATCTCGAGCCGACGCAGGTCGGCAGACGAGAGCTCCGCGGGCCGGGCTTCGGCCAGATGGGCGATGCCCAGGCGGCTGAGCGTCGCCTCGGCGAGCCGCGCGAGCTCTTCCTCTGATCGTCGTGCGCCGGGCAGTCCGAGCGCCTCGGTCAGCGGACCGGCGGTGCGTTTGGGATGCGCGGCGATCATCAGGTTCTCGCGCGCGGTGAAGTCCTCGAACAGCTCGATGGACTGGAAGGTGCGGCCGAGGCCGAGCTGCGCACGGCGATGCGGCGGCATGTCGGTGATGTCGTCGCCGGCGAGGTAGACGCGTCCGGAATAGGGCCGAACGACGCCGCTCAAGCAGTTGAAGAGCGTCGTCTTGCCGGCGCCGTTCGGTCCGATGACGGCGCAGATCTCGCTCTGGGGAACCCAGATGTCCACTTCGTCGAGCGCCTGCACTCCGCCGAAGTGAACGGTCACTCCTTGCGCACGCAAGACGGCCGGGCCTCCCCGCCGGGCGCCGCGTGCCACGATCGCGTGTCGCTGCGTTGCCTTGGTCGCCGATGGGCGTCTGGCGGTCGGGGCGGATCCCGCCCGTCGTTTCGGGCCGAGCAGCCCCTGCGGACGGAAGGCGAGGATCAGCACGAGCCCCGCCCCGAAAAGGAAAGGCAGGCGTTCGCCCGAGAAGATCTCGAGGGGGCCGAACCGGACGATCTCCGGCAATGCCGCGGCGAGCGCGCCACCGACGACGCCGCCGCGCAACGTCCGCTCACCGCCTAGCACGACCGCGGCCAGGATCAGGAACGACAGCTCGAGGTTGAAGGAATCCGGCGCGATGCCGAGCTTCAACGCGGCGAAGAGCGATCCGCCAAGTCCGGCGACGGCGATGGACAGCACGAATGCGCCG
>JBOGXL010000127.1:0-1964 GCA_050694575.1 Actinomycetota bacterium
GGTCAGATCGATCAGATCCAACGCTCGCGTCAAGGCGAGCCACATCCGCCCCTCATTGCCGTGAGCTTTCGCCCGGATGGCCCGACCGACCTCGCTGCCAACGTTGCCAAGCTGCTCGATCAGCGACAGTGTCTGCCAGCGGCCTGAAGCGAGCTCAGCGTGTGTAGCCGTGGGTTCAGTCACTCGCCCTCACCAACTTCGCTACCACCTCACGGATGCGCCGTTGCGCGGCCGGATCCTCCACCGATCGGGACTGATTACCCTGAGCCGGCCGGATGTTGATCATCGAGTCAAACTCGATCCAGTCCTCGCCGGGGTGCTGATCCGGGTACAAGTTGATCCCCCAGAGATCGGCTTGGGCCGAGCCAAGCTCAAGCAATCGGTCTTCTTCGTCGGCGTGGAGCTCGGCTCCCAGAGCCATGACCATTCTGTCGATGTCGACGACGGCCTTGACCATGTCACCGAACTGAGCCTCGGCGATCGACTTCAAAACATCCAGCCCGACCGGCTCGGAGATGACCTCTAAGTCCACATGATCGCCTCGGTCACTCATATCAGTCAACGTCCCAAGCCACTATCCGTGTCCGTTCGCCGAGGACCCTGCATGCGAACATCTGAACCCGGAGGACATCAAACGCGCGCAAGAGACGACGCCGGCTCGAGCGCGGCTCGCAGTTCCTCCAAGCGCTCGGGCACCACGCGGTACCAGACCCACGAGCCCCGCTTCTCCTTGGTCACGAGACCGGACTCGTACAGCACCTTGAGGTGATGGCTGACGGTCGGCTGACTCTTGCCGATCGGTGCAACTAGATCGCACGCGCACACCTCTCCCGATGGCTGCGACGCGATCAGGCTCAGCACACGCAGCCGCACCGGATCGGCCAACGCTTTGAACGCAGCGGAAATCTCCTCCGCGTTGCGCTCCCCCACGGGCTCGACCAACAGCGAGCAACAGCCCTGGACCGTCTTCTTCGTCTTCATGAAAACATATTGACAGATGTCGATACGTATGGCAAGGTATCGACGTCCATCGATATACGAGGAGGTCGGTATGAGCCGTGTGCAGCTGGCATTGAACGTCTCGGACATCGACGAGGCGGTCGCGTTCTACTCGAAGATGTTCGGCGCCGAGCCCGCCAAGCGGCGTGAGGGCTACGCAAACTTCGCGATCGCCCAGCCCCCGCTCAAGCTGGTGCTCATCGAGAACGCGGGGGCCGAAGGGCGCCTCAACCACCTCGGGGTCGAGGTCGAGAGCTCCGAGGACGTCATCGCGGCGCAACGCCGGTTCTCCGAGGGGGGACTCGACACCTCGCGCGAAGATGGCGTCGAGTGTTGCTACGCCCTGCAGGACAAGGTGTGGACAACCGATCCGGACGGCGCCCCGTGGGAGTTCTACACGGTTCTCGCCGACGCCAACACCATGTCGAAGAAGGACGGCGTCGCGAAGGACTCGGTGTGCTGCTCGACCCAAGGAGCTGCTGCGAACGCGTGCTGCTGAGGCGCAAGGCGCTCGCCGAGCTCATCGGCACAGCTTTCCTCGTCACCGCCGTCGTCGGTCCGGGATCGCCGCTTCGCGGCTCTCGTCCGGCGACGTCGGCTTGCAGCTCTTCGAGAACGCAACAGCCACGGCCGCCGCGCTGGTCGCAATCATCCTGGCCGTCGGGCCGTGTCGGGCGCGCACCTCAACCCGGTCGTGACCCTCGTGAACGTGCAACACAAGGCGCTCTCGGTTCGAGAAGGCTTGGCCTACATCGCCGCGCAGCTAGCGGGTGGAGCAGCCGGCGCGTGCATGTGCCGGGTGAGCGCGTGAGTTGAAGGCCGTAGGCTTGGGCTAGTCACGGATCGGCCTTCAGCGGACGCGGCGGTAACGGCAGACCTGGGCGCCTGTCTTCGCCTGTGCCGTCGAAACGAGCTCGAAGGGCATCGCCTCGCCGCTATCCGCGTAGATCGTCTTGCCGCCTCCG
>JBOGXL010000128.1:0-5835 GCA_050694575.1 Actinomycetota bacterium
CGACCCGACCGGACCAGGAGCTGCACGTTGCCGTCTCCGACGGTTGCGTCGTGGACATCTTTGAGACGCTTGGCCGCCGACGCGAACCGTTCGAGCGGTCCCTTGCCCGTCAGCTCGACGCGGTCCCTCTGGCCGACCTTGGAGACGAGCTCGCGGCGCGTCCCTTCCGCGATGATCTTGCCCTCGTCGATGATGCCGACGCGGTCGCAGAGACGCTCGGCCTCCTCCATGTAATGCGTGGTGTAGAGGACGGCCATGCCCGAGTCCGCGAGCGCGGCGACGCTCTCGAGGATCGCGTTGCGGCTCTGCGGGTCGACGCCCACCGTCGGCTCGTCCAGCACGAGCAGCTTCGGATCGTGCAACAGCCCGGCGGCGATGTTCAGCCGCCGCTTCATGCCCCCCGAGTAGTGATCGACGCGTTCGCCGGCGCGCTCTTCCAACCCGACGACGTCGAGCATCCTCGCTACGCGGGCGTCGAGGTCCGAGCCGGCCAGCCCGTACAGCCGCCCGAAGAAGCGGAGGTTCTCTCGTCCCGAGAGATCGGGGTAGAGAGCGATCTCCTGCGGGACGTAACCGACATAGGCCTTGGCCGCCGTGGCCGCCGGGTGCATGGGCGCGCCCGCGACCGTCACCTCGCCGGCGTCGCGTTCGAGCAGGCCGCAGAGGATGGACACCGTCGTGGTCTTGCCGGCCCCGTTCGGCCCGAGCAGGCCGTAGGTCTCGCCGGGCGCGATCTCGAACCCGACGCCGTCGACGGCCAGGAGCCGTCCGAATCGCTTCTGCAGGCCCGAGCATTGAAGGATCGGCTCCGGACGGGCGGCCCTCTTCGCCGGTGCGCCGCCCCGGCGAGGTGCGGCTTTACGTCGTCGCTGTGAGGTCTTCGCCGTCGCCATCCCGCCCCCTTTGCAACAACCTAGCCCGGCTCCCCGGCCGGGTCATCCTGCCCGAAAACGAAGCCTCCTCCGACCCTGGGCGGAGGCGACCAGACGTTGGAACGCTGCATCGCGGCGGTAAGCTACCCTGACCCTGCGGGCCGGCCGGCCCGCATCTTGGCTTGCAAGGAGTACCGTTCTGGCCCGCACGAGGACGCGGTACGAGCGCGACGAGGTCTCGCGCTGGCGGGAGGGTCTGGACAAGGCCCTCCGGACGAAGGTCCGTCGCCGGCGCCCGTTGCGCTTCCTCGCCATCGGCCTGCTGCTGATCGTCGTGGCGGCCGTCGGCGCCGGCTACGCCTACTGGCGCGTCATAGGCGGCCTCTTCACGCGTACGAACGTCACCGTCGACACCGCCGCCGGGGGCGTGCTCAACATACTTCTCGTCGGTAGCGACTCCCGGGAGGGTCTCGACGACCCCGAGGACGTCGTGCGCTTCGGCAGCGTGGGCGGCAAGCGCGCGGACACGATCATCCTCGCCCAGATCGTCCCGTCGCAGCAGCGAGGGGTGCTCCTCCACCTGCCGCGCGACCTGTACGTCAACGTCATCGGCGGGGGCCGGCAGAGCAACGCCAAGATCAACAGCGCGTACAACTACGGCCCGCAGGGTGTGATAGACACCGTCGGCGCTCTCACCCGCCTCCCGATCAACCACTACATGGAGATCGACATCCGAGGTTTTCGCCGCATGGTGGATGCCCTCGGAGGCATCGACGTCTGCGTCAAGGAGGCGAACTTCTACGATTCGAAGCTGAACTTCCGCCTCGGCCAAGGTGTGAACCATCTGGACGGCAACTCGGCCCTTTCCTACGTTCGCGCCCGCCACGCCACACCCAACGGCGACTTCGGACGGATCGAGAGGCAGCAGCAGTTCATCCGTGCGGTCATGGGGCAGATCGGGAAGCCGGCGGTTCTCGGCAATCCCGTGCGCGTCAACGAGCTCGCTCGCTCGTTCGCCGAGAACATCACCGTCGACCAGACGTTCCAGTTCGACGACCTCGTTCGTTTCGCTCTGAGCATCCGGCGCGTCGGGCCCGACCAGCTGCTGACGTACAGCGTTCCCGGACACAGCGGTCGAGTGGGTGGGCAGTCGGTGGTCCTGGTCGACACCCAACAGGCCGAGGTTTTGTTCTCGGCGCTGCGCAACGGCGCCGACCCCTCGGAGGTCGTGCCGACCACGCAGGCCGCGGCCGCTCCGCCGACGCCGGACCTCGCGCCGGGTCTGCTCGCGCAGAGCGTCTCCTGTCCGCCCAGCGCATAGAGCCATGCGCGGGTTGGTCATCGCCGGGGGCCGCGGCACCAGACTTCGTCCGCTGACGCACACGTCGGCGAAACAGCTCATCCCCGTCGCGAACAAGCCTGTGATCTTCTATCCGCTCGAGGACTTCGCGGCGGCCGGCATCGTCGACGTCGGCATCATCGTCGCGCCGCACAGCGCCGACGACATCCGCCAAGCCGTCGGTGACGGCTCGCGGTTCGGTCTGCGTGTGGACTACGTCCTGCAAGCAGAAGCTCTGGGCATAGCGCACGCCGTGCTGACCGGCGAGGAGTACCTGGCCGGCGAGCCGTTCGTCGCTTATCTCGGCGACAACGTTTTAGAAGGCGGTGTTCGCGCGCTCGTCGAGGAGTTCGACAGGGAGCGTCCCAACGCTTCGATCCTGCTGACGAAGGTCACGCATCCGGAAGCCTTCGGCGTGGCCGAGCTCGACGGTGATCGCATCGTCCGGCTGGTGGAGAAGCCCAAGGAACCGCCGTCGGATCTCGCGCTCGTCGGCGTGTACTTGTTCGACCACAACGTGTTCGACGCGGCGCGCGCTATAGAGCCGTCGTGGCGTGGTGAGCTCGAGATCACCGACGCGATCCAGCGCATGATCGACAGCGGTCTCGACGTCAGGCCGCACGTCCACGCGGGATGGTGGCTCGACACGGGGAAGAAGGACGACATGCTCGAAGCCAACCGCGTCATCCTCGAGACTCTTGAGCCGCTGGCCGAAGGCGACGTCGACGGTGACTCCCAGATCCAGGGCAAGGTGACGCTCGCGCCCGGCGCGAAGGTCGTGCGCTCCCAGATCCGCGGCCCGGCGATTATCGGAGGACGGGCGCTGATTGAGGACTCCTACGTCGGGCCCTACACCGCTATCGGCGAAGGGTGTGTCGTCCAAGACAGCGAGATCGAGCACTCGATCTTGCTGACGGGGTCGAAGATCGTCGGCGTCCGGCGCGTGACCGACTCGATCCTGGGTCGCGAGGCCGAGGTCGTGCGCGACTCCTCGTCGCCGAAGGCCTATCGCTTCCTCATCGGTGATCAGTCCAGCGTCGGCGTGGTGTGATGCGGTTCCGTGTCTCTGACGCGCTGCGGTGGCTGGTCTGGGGGACGAAGGTCGTCGTCCGCGGCACGGCCGACCTCTTCAGCCTCATGCGCGGCGGCGGCCTCGCCGAGGCGATCGAGCCGTGGATGCGCTGCGCCGGTCCCGACGACATCCCCTTCGAGCGGCTCGCCGGCGAGGGGTTCCGCGCGGTGCTCTTCGACCTCGAGAACACCCTCATCCCGCCCGGGGGCCCGTTCACGGCCGAGGGGCGTGCCGTCGTCGAGCGCGCGCGAGCCGCCGGCCTTGCCGTCGGGGTCGTGTCGAACGCCTCTGCCGCGTGGGTGCACACCGAGCTCGAGCGGGAGGGCATCCCCTTCGTCGCTCCGGCCGGCAAACCCAGCCCCCGAGCCTTCCGTAAGGGGTGTGCGCTCCTCGGTGTGCCGCCGGAGGAGACCCTGTACGCCGGCGACCAGGTGATCACCGACGTCCTCGGCCCCCAGCGGGCCGGGCTACGAGCGATCCTCCTGCAGCCGCGATTCACGAAAGAGGCCCGGTCGTCACGTTTCCAGCGGCTCGTGGTGCGCGCCGTCGAACGGGCAGTCCGGGGGGGCGCAGCTCCCCCCGATGACGGCGTGGCTGCGCGAGGATAACCCCATGCGTCTGCTGGTTACGGGGGCCGCCGGATTCATCGGGTCGAACTTCGTCCGCTATTGGCTCGGCGAACGCCCCGACGACCACGTCGTCGCTTTCGACCTCCTCACCTACGCCGGCAACGAGCCGAACCTCGCCGACGTCCGGGACAGGATCGTCTTCGTCCAGGGCGACATCGGCGAGCGGGGCCAGGTCGAGAAGCTCATCGAGGCCGAGGAGATCGACACGATCGTCAATTTCGCGGCCGAGTCGCACAACAGCTATGCGGTGATCAACCCGGCCGTCTTCTTCCGCACGAACGTCATGGGAACGCAGGCGCTGCTCGACGCTGCGCGTCACATGGAGATCGGACGCCTCCATCACGTTTCGACCGACGAGGTGTACGGAGACCTTCCCCTGGATACCGGCGACGTGTTCACCGAGGAGTCGCCGTACCGACCGCGCGGACCGTACAGCGCGGCCAAGGCCGCCGCCGATCACGCCGTGCGTGCTTATCACGAGACTTACGCCCTTCCCGTGACGATCACGAACTGCTCGAACAACTACGGCCCGTACCAGTTCCCGGAGAAGGTGATCCCGCTCTTCGTCACCAACGCCTTGGACGACGAGCCGCTGCCGATGTACGCGTCGACCCAGAACAGACGCCAGTGGCTGCACGTCCTGGATCACTGCCGGGGGATCGAGCGGGTTCTGCTGGACGGTCGTGTGGGGGAGACGTACAACATCGGCTCCGATGTCGAGCGCAGCATCGAGCAGCTCGCCGACAGCGTGCTGGACGTCCTCGGGAAGCCGAAGTCGTTGAAGGCGGTAGTTCCCGACCGGCCCGGTCATGATCGGCGCTACTTCCTCGATTGGACGAAGATCCGCGGCGAGCTCGGTTGGGCGCCCCGGCTGGACTTCGACGAAGGCCTGCGCGACACCGTCCGGTGGTACGCCGAACATCGAGCGTGGTGGGAGCCGCTGCGCGACCGAGCGCCCGTCGTCGAAGAAGACGCGTGGGCGTAGCTCTCGTCACGGGAGCAGCCGGTCTGCTCGGCCGAACCATGGCTCGAACGCTCGCGGACGCCGGGGAGAAGGTCCACGCCTTCGGCCGCGATCAGCTCGACATCACCGATCACGACGCCGTTGTCGAAGCCATGCACGCCGTCCGGCCTGACTTCGTCGTTCATTGCGCGGCCATGACCGACGTCGACGCCTGCGAACGCGAGCCGGACGGTGCCTGGGCGGTGAACGCCGAGGGGCCGGGCTACGTCGCTTCCGCCGCCGCCGACGTGGGGGCCGAGATCGTGGCCGTATCCACCGACTACGTCTTCGACGGCGAGACTGGTTCCTACGTCGAGACGGATGCGCCCAACCCGATCCAGGAGTACGGCCGCGCGAAGCTCGCGGGCGAGGACCGGGTGCGTGAGGCCAACGCGCGTCACTACATCGTCCGGTCGGCCTGGATCTACGGGCCCGGCGGCAAGAACTTCTTGTCGCATCTGCCCGAGCTCGCTCGACGCGGGGAGCCGATCAAGGCGATCGCCGACCAGCGGAGCTCGCCGACCTCGGCCGTCGACCTCGCCGACGCTATAGCGAGCCTCGAGGGCTCCGCTCGCTACGGTACGTATCACGTCGTCAACGAGGGCTCGTGCTCGTACGCGGAGTTCGCGAGCTTCACCTTCGATGCGTTGAGTGGGGGAAGCGTCGAGCCGGTGTCACACGTCGAGGTCCCGAGACTCGCTCCCCGGCCGGCCGACACGAGCATGATCGGTGAGGCATGGGCCGCCGCCGGTTTCGCTGGATTGCGGCCGTGGCGGGAGGCCGCAGAAGCGTTCCTTTCATCGATACACACCGCCTAAGCTTCTCGAGATGGGCCTCCGCGTCGGTATCGAAGCAACGAGCATGATCGGCCCCCGTTCCGGGGTGGGCCACACCACAGCCTCGGTCGTGGAAGCGCTCGT
>JBOGXL010000129.1:0-5036 GCA_050694575.1 Actinomycetota bacterium
ACGCCTATGACGAACATCCGTCCTTCCTTGGCTATGTGCTGCATCGACGCCACCCACACTTCGCTGTTGTCCCACGTGGGGGCCAGGTAGACGTCGATGCCTTGGGCGTAGAGCGCGGCCCGCGCGAGAGGCATGTAGTTCTCCCAGCACGTCAGGCCGCCGAGGCGACCGAAAGGCGTGTCGATCACGTCGAGCGTCGAGCCGTCCCCCATGCCCCACACCAGGCGCTCGCCGCCGGTGGGCATGAGCTTCCGATGCTTGGCAGCGAGTGAGCCGTCGGGAGCGAAATACAGCTGCGTGTTGTACAGCGTGGATCCGTGCTCGTCGCGCTCGTTGATCCCGATGGACACATACGCCCGGGCGCGTGCCGCGGCTTCGCCGAGCGCGTCGGTCGAGGAACTGGGGACGACGACCGACTGGTCGAGCAGGCGGGCGAAGAGCGCCGCTGCGTGTCCGGAGAAGGGTGTGGTCCGCCACACCCAGTCCGGGTAGGTGGGGACGAATGTCTCGGGGAACACGATGAGACCGGCCCCGTCGGCCGCGGCCTTGTCGACCAGCGAGCATGCCTTCTCGACCGTTGCCTCCCGATCCAGGAAGACGGGCGAGGCCTGAACGGCAGCGGCTCTGACGCGCTCCACGGAGACAACCCTACGGGACGACCGCGATCGAGATCACGTGATCCGTGCCGGGCGACATCCGGATCGTCCGGTCGTCGCGAAGGTCGACCGCCGTCACCTTTCCGTCGATCAGGAGGACGAGCGAAGATCCGTCCGAGGACCAGGCGATCTGCTCGGCTTGTCCGCGCGCGACGCGGCGTGGGCGCCTGGTGCGGCTTTCGAGCACCCATGTGCCGCCGGTGTTGGCGGCGTCGCGACCGGAGAAGGCGACGAACCCTTGTCCGCTCACGGCGGCGCGGTAGGCCTGTCCATTGAACACCGTCCGCCGGCCCGCGATCTCGTCGCCTTCGAGCGTCGCGATCACGAGTCGCGGGTCCTTCCGCGTCGAATCGGAGACGAGAAGGTCGCGTCCGTCCGGCGATGCGGCGAGAGGGATCAGGTCGTCGCCGAGCTTGTCGGCTTCTGGACCTTCGGTGCGAACGAGGACCAGGTCGTCCCCAATCGCTGTGGCGAATCGGCCGTCGTCGAGCCATGCGGGCTGGCCTCCGGCGAAGCGTTCGATGAGCAGGTCGGTTCCGCGGTCTCCGGGGTCTATCGCGACGAGATCGCGATCGGAGTCAAGCTCGGCGGCGAGGAATCGCCCGTCCGGCGTCCATCCCTGGCCCACCGTGAGCCTGTCGGCGACGCGCCAACGGGCTCCCGAGTCGAGATCGAGCATCCAGAGCGCACCGGTCCGTTGCAGGTACCCGAGCCAGCGGCCTTCGGCGTCGGGCCACGCCTGGAGCGTGTCGCGCGGGAGGCCGGCGAGCCGGTGTCGCTCACCCGACGCCAGGTCGCGAACGACAACCTCGGTCTGCGTCGCGTAGACCAACCGCCCGATGTCGGGTCCGCTCCGTAGCTGGCGGAGACCGAACGCGACGGCGACGGCGAGGACGAGCACCCCGACGAGCCCCACAGCAAGACGACCCCGTGAGTACAGGGGCCGCGAAGACCCGGTCGGCTCAGCGCCGTCGAGTGATGGTCCCGCCACCCAGCACCTCGTCGTCCGCGTAGAGAACGACCGCCTGGCCGGGCGCGACACCGATGGGCGGACGCTCGAACTCGAGGCGGAACCCGTGCTCGGACCCGTAGAAACGGGCCGGAGCTTGCGTCCCGCGGTAACGGACCACGGCCGAAACGTGGTCACCGTCGCGGGGAGCGCCGCGGACGAAGCGCGGCCTCGTCGCGTCGAGTGCATGGCTGACGAGAGCGTCGCGATCGCCGACCACGACGGCGTTACGTGAAGGGTCGAGCGCCGTGACATATCTGCGTGAGCCGCCCAGGGAGCCGAGGCCGCGCCGCTGTCCGACGGTGTAGTACGGCAAGCCCTTGTGCTCCCCTATCACCTCGCCCGTTGTCATGACGATCGGACCGGCGCTCACGGCCGCCGGCGTGTGTTCGGCGACGACGTCCCCCGGCTTGCGGCCCTCGCCGACGAAGCAGACGTCCACCGAATCCTCGCGGTCGGCGTTGGGGAGATCCAGGCTCCGCGCGATCTGCCTGACCTCCGACTTCGAACCGAAGGCACCGAGTGGGAACACCGCGCGGCGCAACGCCGGCTGATCCAACGCGTAAAGCACGTAGCTCTGATCCTTCTGCGCATCCCGCGCGCGCAGGAGACGTATTCCTCCGTCATCGTCGCGTTCGAGACGCACGTAGTGCCCCGTGACGAGGCCGTCGAACCCGAGTCGCTCGGCCCGGTCGAGCAACGCGCCGAACCTCACGAGCTCGTTGCAACGAACGCACGGGTTCGGTGTGAGGCCGCGGGCATAGTCGGCCACGAAGGGCTCGACTACCTCGCGGGCGAAGACCTCGCGGAAGTCGAGCGTGTAATGCGGGATGCCTATGACGTCGGCTGCGCGACGGGCGTCGGCAACGGCGTCGAGCGTGCAACAGCCTTTCGTGAGCCGAGTCTCTTCGTCGTCGAGCTCCCATTGCTTGAGAGTAACGCCGACGACTTCGTGTCCTGCGCGGCGAGCGAGCGCGGCGGCGACCGAAGAGTCGACGCCGCCGGACATAGCGGCGAGCAGACGCATCAGCGCTTCGCGAACCCTCGCAGCCGGTCCACGATGGGCGGGAGCGCATCGACAACGGCGTCGACGTCGGCGTCGGTGGTTTCCCTTCCCACGGTGAAGCGCAGCGCGCCCTGCGCCCACGCCTTCGAGATTCCGCATGCGCCGAGCACATACGACGGCTCTACCGACCCCGACTGGCACGCCGATCCCGTCGACGCGCAGATGCCCTGCGCGTCGAGCATCAGGAGGACGTCTTCACCGACCACCCCGCGCACCGACAGGTTGAGGTTGTGCGGGAGGCGCTGGGTCGGGTGACCGTTGAGCCTCGTGTCCGCGATCCGCTCCTGCAGCGTTCGCGAGAGCCGATCGCGCAGGCCCGACCAACGGGGTGCCTGGGCGTCGAGCTCGCCGGTGACGACTTCGGCCGCCGCCCCGAAGCCGACGACGCCGGCGGGATTCTCGGTGCCCGACCGCCGGCCGCGCTCCTGGCCTCCGCCGTGCGTGTGTGCGGTGAGCTTCACCCCACGCCGGACGTAGAGCGCGCCCGTACCTTTCGGCCCCCCGATCTTGTGGGCCGAGAAGGCGGCGAGATCGACGCCGAGAGCCTTCACGTCGACGGGGATCTTCCCGAGCGCCTGGACGGCGTCGGTGAAGGTCAGCACGCCACGCTCGCGGCAGATGGAAGCGACAGCGGCTACCGGCTCGACGGTCCCTATCTCGTTGTTCGCCAGCATCAAGCAGACCAACGTCGTGTCGGGACGGATGCGCTCGGCCAGCGCATCCGCGTCCACGAGGCCGGTCTCGTCCACGGGGATGAACTCGACGTCGAAGCCGCGGTCGGCGAGCCACGTCGCGGAGTCGAGCCGAGGGCCAGAGCAAGCTTCTCGCGAGCCTCGTCGATGCCTTTGCGAGCCTCCCGTCCAACGGCGTAGATGCTCGACGGATTGCCCCAGCGGTCTTCGAGGAACGGCAGCATGGCCTCCCGCACCTGGGGGAGGATGGGGGCCGTGGCTGCGTAGTCGAGGTAGTGCATCTCGCGGTCAATCATATGAGCGTTCGACAGGGCCAACCGAAGAGAGACGCCTGATGCCCGACGTCCGTTTCGATCCCCTCGGCCGGAGGCACGTGATCCTCGCCCCGGAGCGCGCCCGCCGAGGAGCGCCCGAGATCGTGCCGTCCACACCCGACCCCGAACCGTGCGACTTCTGTGGGGGGCAGGAGGATCGGACGCCGCCGGAGACGTTCGCCCTCCGAGAGCCGGGGACCGAGCCCGACACGCCCGGCTGGCGCGTCCGGGTCGTCCCGAACCTGTTCCCCGCCACCGCGTTGCACGAGGTCGTCGTCCACACACCGGACCACCACGAGCAGTTCGAGGAGCTGGACGAAGACCACAGGACGGACGTCATGCGGGCCTATCGTGCGCGGATGCGCGACGTGCCGACGCGGGCAACGATCGTGGTGTGGAACCGCGGCCGCGCCGCGGGCGCCTCGCGGACACACACACACGGGCAACTCTTCGGACTCGACGTCGTTCCACCAACGCTCGATCGCGAGTCGGCGGCGTTCGGCGACGACAGCTGCGTGCTCTGCCAGATGAGCGAAGAAGATGGGCTCGGTGTCGTGGAACGCGACGGTTGCCGGGTGGTCGCCCACCCCGTCCCGTTCGTGGGTGACGAGCTCCTCATCGTGCCGCCGTGCACGCCACGTCTCGAGGACCTCGACGACTCAGCGCTGGCGAGCGCTGCGGACGCGATAGCCGCGGTCCTTCGGCGGCTGGCAAGAGATGTGCCGTTCAACCTCGTCTTCCACTCGGCCCCCGCGGGCATCGACCGCGTCCACTGGCACGCGCACCACATGCCGCGCACGGCCGTGTGGGGAGGGCTGGAGATGGGGGCCGAGCTCCCGATCGTCGCCGCCGATCCCTACGAGACGGCGCGGAGGCTGCGCGGCTCCTGAGGACGGTCAAGGCGCTCCACCTTCGGGGCAAGAAGCGCGCGGCCGACCGAGGGTATCCGCGTCAACATCCCGCGGAAGGCACCGGGGCCGAAGACGAGGAGCCGGACGGGTGTCGTCGCTTCCACCGTCTGCTGGTGGGTGTCGTCGTCGCACAAGCCGAGCTCACCCACGTGGGAACCGGGGGCCAAAGCAACCGGTTCGTGGCCGTTGGAGGCCGAAGCGACGCCGCGCACCAGCATCACGAACTCGCGAACACGTTCCCCTTCACGCACGATCGTCCGTCCGGCCGGGACGTCGACGGTGTCGGCAACGCCGGCGATCCACCGAACGTCCTCGGCCCGGCACTCGGAGAAGAGCTTCAGACCCCTGATCTCCCGCAGCTTCTGATCGGCCACAACTGCCTCCTTTC
>JBOGXL010000130.1:0-3854 GCA_050694575.1 Actinomycetota bacterium
TCCTCCAGCTGCTCCAGCGCATCGCCGGCTACACCGCCGGCGAGGCCGACCTCGTCCGCAAAGCCGTGGGCAAGAAGGTCGAGTCGCTGATGAAGGCCGAGGAGCCGAAGTTCCTGGCGGGGGCAGAGGCGCAGGGGTTGTCGCCGGAGCAAGCTCGCCACCTCTGGGAGCTCATCCAGCCCTTCGCCGGCTACTCGTTCAACCGCGCTCACTCGGCGTGCTACGGCCTCATCGCTTACCAGACGGCGTACCTGAAGGCTCACTACCCGGTGGAGTACCTCTCGGCGCTCCTGACGTCCGTCCGCGATTCGAAGGACGAGAAGACGAAGTACCTCGGGACGGCTCGCAAGATGGGCGTCGAGGTCCTCCCACCAGACGTGAACCTCTCCCAGTCCGAGTTCGCGCCCGACCCCGCGAGGGCCGAGTGCGTCAGATTCGGCCTGGCGGGCATCCGCAACGTCGGTGAAGGCGTCGTCGAACAGCTCCTCGCCGCGCGCCGTGGCGGTGATCCGTTCAAGGACTTCTTCGACTTCTGCTGGCGCGTCGATGTAGCCGTGCTGAACAAGCGGACCATCGAGTCGATGATCAAGGCCGGTGCGTTCGACTCGATGTCTCACGAGCGTGGCGGGCTCCTCGAAGTCTTCGAGCAGATCGTCGATCAGATCGCGTCGGCGCGCCGGAAGGAGAGCGAAGGCTACATGTCGCTCTTCGACGACAACGGGGCGAGCGGAGGCGAGCGGACCCTCGTCGGCTCCGCGCTGACCGTCCCGCGCACCGAGCTTCCGAAGCCCGTACGCCTCGCCTACGAGAAGGAGATGCTCGGGCACTACGTGACCGATCACCCTTTGGCCGGTCTCGAACAGGTGCTCGGCTTCCAAACGGACGCCTCGATCGCCGCGCTCGGCGAGGTGTCCGACGGCGGCATAGTGACCATCGCGGGGATCGTCCACAAGGTGGGCAAGAAGTTCACACGGAAGGGCGAGCTGATGTTCATCCTCGACGTGGAGGATCTCGAGGCGAGCTGCGAGGTGATCGTGTTCCCGGCCGTCGCCGAGAAGGCGAACGACCTCGTGGCCGTCGATCGTGTGTTGTGCGTGAAAGGCCGGGTCGATCATCGCGAGGACGTCCCGAAGATCGTCGCGCTCGAGCTGGCCGAGCCCGACCTCTCGCTCATGGACCATCCCGTCCGCATCCGCTTGGCCGCGTCGCGGTGCACGCCCGAGCTGGTGAGCGAGCTCAAGTCGGTACTCAAGGAGCACCCGGGGACCAAGCCCGTCTTCCTGCACCTCGTGTCGGGCGAGCGGGAGACGGTTCTGCGTCTGGGGGCCGAGTTCACGGTCGATCCGGCCGACGGCTGCGTCGACAGGCTTCGGGTCCTTCTGGGCGGCGAAGCCGTCACGGTGTAGCACCGCTACCCTTGGTGGATGCCTCTCGAAGTCGTCGACGCGCGCGCGGAATCCGGTGTGCCCGAGGTCTTCCGGCGCCACCGCGACTGGTCGCGCCCCGAGCTCGCGCGCGACATAGCGACGGTTCGCCGCGTCGTCGACGACATCCGAGAGCGCGGCGACGAGGCGCTGATCCACTACTCGAGGGTGGTCTACGGCGCCGAGCTCTCGCCCGCGACCCTGCCGGTGAGCGTCGCCGACCGCGACAAGGCGGCCGGACGGGTCGAGCGCAAGGTGCGCGAGGCGCTCGAGGCTGCGGCCACGAACATCAGAGCCTTCCACGAAGCGCAGCGGCCGCAGGACTGGTCACTCGACCGCGAGGGGGCGACGGTCGGTCAGGTCTTCCGGCCGATCCGTCGCGTGGGCATCCACGCGCCCGCGGGGGGATTCCCGCTGCCCTCGTCGCTGCTGATGACCGTCGTTCCGGCTCTGGTCGCCGGTGTGGACGAGATCGCGTTGTGCTGTCCGGCCGATACGACCGGAGCGCCACCCGACGTCATGCTCGCGGCGGCCGAGGTGTGCGAGGTCGAGGAGATCTACCGGATAGGCGGCGCGCACGCGATAGCGGCTCTCGCCTTCGGCACCGACACCATCCGGCCCTGCGACAAGGTGGCCGGGCCCGGCGGGCTCTATACGACGCTCGCGAAGCGCGAGGTGTTCGGCTCCGTCGGGATCGACGGCCTCTTCGGGCCGTCGGAGTCGGTCGTGGTGGCCGATGATCGCGCGCGTCCCGCCTACGCGGCGGCCGAGCTCCTGACGCAAGCGGAACACGACCCCGAAGCCGCCGCCGTGCTCGTCACCACCTCCGAAGAGGTGCTCAGTGCGTGCCTGAAGGAGGTTGAAGCGCAGCTGCAGAGCCTGCCCAACGTCGCCGACATCCGCGAGGCGCTGGCCAACCACGGGCTCGCGGTGCTCGTCCGGGACTTCGACCAAGCCGCCCAGATCGTCAACGAGCTCGCGCCGGAACACGTTTGCCTGCAGGTGGAGGATCCGCCGGCGCTGTTGTCGAAGCTGCGCGCGGCCGGCGCCGTGATGATGGGGGACGATACCCCCGCGACGGTGTCGGACTACTGCGCCGGACCGAGCCACGTCCTGCCGACGGCACGGACGGCTCGATACCAATCGGGTCTCGGCGTCCGCGACTTCCTCGTCGCCATGAACACCGTCGAGTACTCGCGCCAGGCGTTGTTCCGCGAGGCGCCCATAGCCGACGCGCTCGCCTCCGCCGAAGGCCTGCAAGCGCATCGCGAAGGCCTGCACGCCCGGCTGGAGGAACGTTGAGACCCCGATGACATCGGGGACACCCCGAACCCCGATGACATCGGGGACACCCCAAACCCCGATGACCTCGGGGACACCCCGAACCCCGAGCCCGCGGGCGGATCTCGACAAGCTCCAGCCGTACCGATCGTCGGAGACCTCGGGCGGCCGGATCCTCCTGCACGCCAACGAGAACCCGTATCCGCTGCCTCGCGAGATCACGGCCGAGATCCTCGAGTCGGCCGCGTCCATCGAGCTCAACCGGTATCCGGCTCCCGAGCCCGTCGAGCTGATCTCGGAGGTCGCGATGTACGCAGGCGTCGACCCATCGTGGGTGTGGCTCGGCGACGGCTCGAACGAGGTGCTGCTGCAATCGTGCCTCGCGTTCGGGGGGCCGGGGCGGAGGGCGTTGCTGTTCGAGCCGACCTATGTGATGCATCAGCGACAGGCGCGCGTGGCCGGCACCGAGGTGGGATCGATACGCCGGGCCGAGGACTTCTCGATCCCCTTGGCGCAGGCACTTGACGCGATAGAGCGGCTGCGGCCCGATGTTGTGTTCGTCTGCACGCCGAACAACCCCACCGGGACCGTGACGCCGCTCGACGACGTCCGAGCGATCGCGCGGACAGCGCCGGGGCTCGTGGTCGTGGACGAGGCGTACTTCGAGTTCTCGGGCGTGAGCCTCGTGCCGTACCTCGCGGAGCACCCCAACGTGCTCGTCGTCCGGACGCTCTCGAAAGCCTTCCGGTTGGCCGGCGTCCGGCTCGGATACGGCATCGCCTCGCCCGAGGTGCTCGAGTCGCTGCGCCGCGTCCGGATGCCGTATGCGCAGTCCTCGTTCACCCAGCTGGCGGCGACCATCGTCCTCCGGCATAAAGAGAAGATCCTGGAGGTCGTGTCGGCGATCTCCGCCGAGCGGGATCGGATCGCGACGGCGCTCTCCCGTCTCGAAGGCATCGAGGTGGCGCCGGGGGGTGCCAACTTCGTGTTCTTCCGGCATACGCGGCCGGCCGAGCTGCTCGCGGCTCTGGGCGCCGAGGGGATAGTGATCCGCGACTTCGGCTACCTGCCCGGCTGCGAGGGGTGCCTGCGCGTAACGGCCGGGACGCCCGCGGAGAACGATGCGTTCCTCGGTGTCGCGTCAGCGCT
>JBOGXL010000131.1:0-9424 GCA_050694575.1 Actinomycetota bacterium
GGTCTGGGCGGCGGTCACGACGAGCGCGAGCAGACGCTCAACCAGCTGCTCGTCGAGATGGACGGGTTCGACGTGAAGACCGGCGTCGTGCTCATCGCCGCGACGAACCGTCCGGACATCCTCGACCCGGCGCTCCTTCGTCCGGGACGTTTCGACAGGCACATCGTCGTGGACCGTCCCGACCTTCGCGGACGCGAAGGGATCCTCAAGGTGCACGCGAAGGGCAAGCCGGTCGCCGAGGACGTCGACCTCAGCATCGTCGCTCGCCGGACTCCGGGGTTCACGGGCGCCGACCTGGCCAACGTGGTGAACGAGGCGGCCCTGCTCGCCGCGCGCAGGCAGCTCGAACAGATAGGCAACTCCGAGCTCGAGGAGGCCATCGACCGGGTCATAGCGGGCCCCGAGCGCCGATCGCGTCTCATCACCGCCGACGAGAAGCGGATCATCGCCTATCACGAAGCCGGACACGCGCTGGTGTCGCACGTGCTTCCGCACTCCCAGCCCGTCCACAAGATCACGATCGTCGCGCGCGGACGCGCCCTCGGTTTCACGCTGACCTTGCCGACGGAGGACCGTTACCTCGTCACGAGGGCCGAGCTCACCGACGAGCTCGCCATGATCCTCGGGGGCCGGGCCGCCGAGGAGCTCGTCTTCGGCGATGTCACGACCGGCGCCCAGGACGACATCGACCGCGTGACGAACATCGCGCGGAAGATGGTGTGCGAGTACGGTATGTCCTCGCTCGGGCCCCTGGCGCTCGGGCAGCGCCACGATCAGCCCTTCCTCGGCCGCGACATCCAGTCGGTTCCCGACTACTCCGACCGCGTCGCCGCCCAGATCGACGGCGAGATCAGCAAGCTCATCGAGGGTGCCTTCGCGCAGGCGAAAGAGATCCTCCGCACCAACCGTGAGCTGCTCGATCGGATCGCCGACCGGTTGGTCGAGCTTGAGACGATCGAAGCCGCCGAGCTCGAACAACTGCTCGCGGGCGTCCCGGTGACCAAGGCCGAACGCGGTAAAGTGTTAACGGAGCCGCGGGTAGCCGGACGCCGCAAGGTGACGAGCAAGGGACGGCTGCGGCCGAAGCCCAAGCCCGAACCCGGATTGTCGCCCGCGTAAAACCACGAATGGCGAAGATCGAGCTGAGTACCGGCACCCCGGCTGAGATCGTCCACCCGCAAACCGGACGACCCAAGGCCGGCATAGTGCTCGTGCCCGACATCATGGGCCTCCGTCCGCTCTTCGAAGAACACTGCGCCCGGCTGTCGAAGGAGTGGAAGGTCAGCGTCTGCGCGCCGGAGCTCTTCCCGGGGATGGAGAAGCTCAACATCGACCAACGGATGAAGAAGGCCAAGACGCTGGACGACGAGCTGAAGATCGGCGATCTCCTGGCCGCGGCGCAGCGGACGGGCTGCGACACCGTCCACGTCGTCGGGTTCTGCATGGGCGGGATGTACGCCCTCAAGGCCGCAGAGAACGAACGCTTCACGAAAGCCGTTTCCTTCTACGGGATGATCCGCGTGCCGAAGCAATGGAAAGGCAAGGGCCAGGGCGAGCCGCTCGACCTCTTGGCCGAGCGCGGCGCCGCCCACGTCATGGAAGTCGTCGGGACGAAGGATCCGTACGTACCCGTCGAGGACGCGAAGGAGCTCGAGGCGCTGGGGGCCACGGTCGTGATCTACAAGGGCGCCGAGCACGGCTTCGTCCATGACCCCGAGCGGCCGGCGCACCGCCCCAAGGACGCGAAGGACGCCTGGACCAAGGTGAAGAAGTTCCTGGGTCTGTAGCTGAGCCCGACATAGCCGTTCGAGAAAGCGGCTCTACACTGGACCCCCCGATGGCGGACCGTGCCCACGATGCCGTGCGTTCCCTCCTCGAGGCCCTCGGCGAGGACCCCGACCGCGAGGGTCTGAAGCGCACGCCCGACAGGGTCGCGAAGCTCCTCGAAGAGTTCACCTCGGGCCGCGACGTCGACCCGGCGACGGTCTTGGCTCCCGTCTTCTCCGAGGAGCACGACGAGATGATCCTCGTGAAGGACATCTCTTTCGCTTCGATGTGTGAGCACCATCTCGTCCCGTTCTTGGGACGGGCGCACGTCGGCTACATCCCGAACAAGAACGGTCGGGTGACGGGGCTGTCGAAGCTGGCCCGCGTGGTCGACGTCTGCTCCAAGCGCCTCCAGATGCAGGAGCGCATGACGACCCAGATCGCCGACGCGATAGAGAAGGCCCTCGACCCGAGGGGCGTGATAGTGATGGTCGAGGCCGAGCACATGTGCATGTCCATGCGCGGCGTGCAGAAACCCGGTCATCTGACCGTGACGTCGGCTGTGCGCGGCGTGTTCCGCGAGAACGTCGCCACGAGGGCCGAAGCCATGAGCATCATCCGGGGCGGCCGTTGACCGGGTTCCTTCGTCGAGGCCGGACGGCCGTGATGGGCATCATCAACTTCACGCCCGACTCGTTCTCGGACGGTGGTTCGTACGGCTCGGTGTCGGCTGCCGTCGATCGCGCGCAGGAGATGATCGACGAGGGGGCCGATGTCATCGACGTGGGTGGGGAGTCGACGCGTCCGGGGGCCGGGGAGGTCGACGCGGGTGAGGAGATCGACCGGACGGCCCCGGTGATCGAACGGGTAGCGGTGTCCGGCGTTTCCATCTCGATCGATACGCGCAAGGCGACGGTGGCCAAATCCGCGCTCGACGCCGGCGCCCGTCTGGTCAACGACGTGTCGGGGGGCCGATACGATCCGGCGATGCTGCCGCTCGTGGCCGACCGTCGCGTGCCGATCATCCTCATGCACATGCGGGGGACACCCCAGACGATGGACGCGCACACGTCGTACGTCGATGTGGTCACGGACGTCTCGCGGGAGTCGATGGAGGCCGCAGCGACCGCGAAGCACGCGGGGGTGGAGGAGTCGAACATCCTCGTCGACCCCGGCCTTGGGTTCGCGAAGACCCCGCAGCAGTCCCTCGAGTTGTTGCGGCGCATCCCCGAGCTCGGTGCTCTGGGCTACCCGGTTGTCGTCGGAGCGTCGCGTAAGCGTTTCGTCGGACGCGTCCTCGGCACCCGGGTGGACGACAGGCTCGAAGGTTCTCTGGCCGCGTGCGCGTGGTGCGCGATGCACGGCATCGAGATGGTCCGCGTGCACGACATTGCGCAGACCCGCCGCGTCGTGGACATGATCGGAGCCATCCGTGACGCTTGACAGGCTCTTCGACGAAGGGGAGGGGCTGTTCGAGCTCAACCCGTCCAAGCTTCAGTGCTATCTGGACTGTCCGCGCCAATACCGCTTCCGGTACGTCGACAGGCGACCCGAGCGTCGCACCTTCGGCCCCACCGCGCTCGGACTTTCAGTGCACAAGGCTCTGCGCGACTTCTACGGTCTCGAGTCGGCGGAACGCACCGTCGAGAACCTGCTCCGTGCGCTGCGGCGCTCATGGGACAAGACCGGATACCGGTCGGCCCAGGAGGCCGAGGACGCGTACACCCGGGCCGAGGACATGCTTCGCCGATATCACGCCGGCACCGACCCGCAGCGGGCACGCGTCGTCGCCCTCGAGTCGAAGTTCTCGCACGCGAAGTCGCGCGAGGGGATCCTCGTCACGGGTCGTGTCGACCGCATCGACATCGACGACGGCGAGTACGTGATAGTCGACTACAAGACGGGGCGGTTCGGCGAGACGCACGCGACCATCGACGAGTCGTTGCCCCTCACGCTGTACGCGATAGCCGTGTCGGCGGTGATGGGACGTGAAGTACCGCGCATCGCCGTCGAGCACCTGCCGACGGGACGCCGTGCCGAGACTCGCCGCGACGCCGACCGCCTGTCCGGCGATTGGAAGGTCATCGTGGAGCTCGGTGAGGAGATGAGGACGGGGACCGAGTTCCCACCTCGTCCGGGCCCGCTGTGCCGCTGGTGCGACTACCTCACGGTGTGCCCCGAGGGCCGAGCCTCGATCCGCGTGCGCAACGCCGAGCCCGAGGACGTCCCGCCGCTGATCGATGAGCCCGTATGAGCGGAGCTCATACGGAGCGCGGGGGGTCCGGGGGGCGCAGCGCCCCCGGTATGACGTGACCGACGCGATCGTCGTACGAGGGATACGGGCGGAGGGACGGCACGGGCTTCCCGGCGAACGAGACTTCCCGCAGCCTTACGTCGTCGACGTCGAGATCCGCGGGGGTGTAGGAGCTGCGGCGGGAGCGGATCGGCTCGACGCCACCATCGATTACACCGACGTCATCTGCGAGGTCAGGGACGTTATCGAGAGCAACTCCTTCGAGCTCCTCGAGAGGCTCGCGCTGGAGGTCGCCGAGCGCGTGCGGGAGCTGGGGGCCGGGTCGGTGCGCGTGAGCGTCGCGAAGCCGCGGGCGGCAGAAGCCCTCGGCGTGGACGAGATCGCGGTGGTCGTTGAGCGGTAGCCGGGTCTTCGTCGGTCTCGGATCGAATGTCGGCGACCGGCTCGCGTTCCTGAAGGCCGCCGTCGCCGCCCTGCGAGCGACGCCCGGGGTCGAGGTCGCCCGCACGTCGAGTGTGTACGAGACGGACCCCGTGGGGGCCGAGGATCAGCCCATGTTCCTCAACGCCGTGGCCGAGGTGCGTACGGAGCTTCCACCCGCGGATCTGCTGGGTCGCCTCAAGCAGATCGAAGCCGACGTCGGACGCACACCGGGCCAGGACTGGGGACCGCGCGAGATCGATCTCGACCTCCTCATGTACGACGACGAGATGATCGACGAGGGAGATCTCGAGGTTCCGCACCCAGAGATGGCGCATCGTTCCTTCGTCCTCGTCCCGTTGCTGGAGATCGACAGGGACGTCGCGATCCCGGGTATCGGACCGGCGCGGATGCGAGACATGATGCTCGGCCGGGCCGGCGTTCGTCTCGCCCACCCACCGCACCTCTTGTAAAAGCGAACGTACGTTCCTATACTGGTCCCGTGGAACGCGGGCGACTCTTCGAGCTCCGCCGTCGCACTTTCGACACACCGCACTTCCGCGGGATCGAGCTCATCGAGGCCGAAGCCAAGACGATCATCAACAAGGTCCCCGGGAACTACCTGCCCTTCGGCTACACGATCAACCCCTATCGGGGCTGCAGTCACGCTTGTGCCTTCTGCTATGCCCGCGTGACGCACACGTACATGGACATGAGCGCCGGTCGGGACTGGAGCACGAAGGTCGTGGTGAAGGTGAACGCACCCGACCTCTTGCGACGTGAGCTTGCCGCGAAACGATGGCAAGGGCATCACATCGCGATGGGAACAGCAACAGATCCGTACCAGCGAGCCGAAGGTCGCTACGGCTTGATGCGCGGCATCATCAAAGCCCTCATCGATTATCGGAACCCGTTCTCGATCCTGACCAGAGGCACGCTCATCCTCCGGGACGTCGATCTTCTGATCGAGGCGGCCGCTGTCACCGACGTGTCAACGGCGTTGTCTGTGCCAACGCTCGAGGACGAAGCGTGGCGGAAGAGCGAGCCCGGCACGCCCCACCCGCGCAAGCGGATGGATGCCGTCCGCAGACTGAACGAAGCGGGCGTCCCGTGCGGCGTGATGGTTGCGCCCGTCCTACCGGGCATCACCGACAAGCCGGCTCAGTTGATGGACGTCGTGAAGGCGGCCGTGGACGCGGGTGCGACGCACATCACGCCGATCTTCCTCCACCTGCGTCCCGTCGTGCGCGAGGAGTACATGGCGTGGCTACAAGAGACGTATCCCGATCTCGTCACGAGATACGACGAGCTCTACGCAGACAACGCGTACGGTCCGAAGGAGCAGCGTAAGGCCCTCGGCCGCCGGGTGGCCGGCCTCGTGCGCGCCGCCGGCGGCGTTCGCGACGCTCCGAGGCGAGAGCCTTCGCGCAGCCGGCGTTCGAAGGAGCCGACGCCGGCCAAGCAGCTCGAGCTTCTGTAGCCGCTACGCGGCCGTCGCCCCGGCGGGTTCCTCGACGGCGGGCGATGGATCGCTATGAGCCACGACCGGAACGGCTGGCCATGGGCCTCGTTGAAGCATCGACTCCTGCGCTGTGAGAGACGTACCCCACCAAGGGTGGCCCTCACACCTCCCAACGACCGAGGCCCTGGTACAGTTGCGGCAGGTCCAAATCCGGTATCCCAGCGGGAACTGGAACGGAGGGCTTTCTCCTTCCAACCCGCGCGGCTCAGGATCGCCCGTCAGGGCGCCCCTGTGATCGGAGGGTCGCGTGGCGAGACGGCCGACGGTTTCTATCGTCGGGTGTGGTCGAGCCGGAGGCTCAATCGCCCTGGCGTTGACGCGGACCGGTTACGAAGTCACGGCTGCCTGGTCCAAGACACGCGGCGGCCGGCAGCGAACGCAACGGCTGCTCGACGTTCCCGTGCTCCCCGGCATCGCAGACGTAGCTGCGTCCGGGGACGTGGTCTTCGTGACGGTGCCGGACGATGCCATCACCGACGTCGCCGACGAGATAGCCGCGGGGATCCGTGCCGGCAAGGTTGCCGTCCACACGAGCGGCCGCGTCTCCGTCGACGCTCTGTCGGCGGTCGAGAAAGCCGACGCCCGCGCGGCGAGTCTCCACCCACTCCAAACCTTGCCCGATCCGTCGCGCGGCGCCGACGCGCTCGACGGGGCGGGGGTGGCCGTGACGTGCGACCCCCGCGACCGTCCACTGCTCGTGCGTCTCGCTCGGGCGTGGGGAGGCCGGCCGTTCAACCTCTCCGACGAGGACAAGACGCTCTACCACGCGGCTGCGGTGTTCGCGTCCAACTACGTCGCGACGTCGGTCTGGTCGGCCTTCCGGCTCTTCGAGCGGCTGGGGATCCCCAACGCCCGTCAATTGCTGGCTCCGCTCACGGAGTCGGCGGTGCAGAACATCACGACGATGCCGCCCGAGCGCGCCATGACGGGTCCCGTGGCCCGCGGCGACGTGGACACGGTACGCGCACACATCCAGGCGCTGGCACATGCCGATCCCACCGGCGGACGGATCACCGACTCGTACCGCTCGCTGGCACGGCTCACGGCTGCCCTCTCGCGAGCGGATCTGGCGGCGTTCGAGAAGGCGACGGCATGATCGCGACGGGACGGATCACCGAGGTGCGCAAGATCCTCGAGGTCGAGCGGTCGGACGGCAAGCGCGTCGGGTTCGTCCCGACGATGGGCGCGCTCCACGAGGGCCACCGCTCACTCATCCGCCGAGCGCGGGCCGAGAGCGACTTCGTCGTGGTGAGCATCTACGTCAATCCCACGCAGTTCAACCGGAGCGCCGATCTCCACGCCTACCCCAGAAGCTTCGCCGACGACCTCGAGGCCTGTGCCGCCGAAGGCGCCGACCTCGTTTTCCATCCGGACGACGACGAGATGTACCCCAGGCGCTCGTTGACGACGGTCACCGTGCGCGAGATCACGGATCCGATGGAGGGCGCGTCGCGGCCCGGGCACTTCGCCGGCGTCGGTCTCGTCTGCACCAAGCTGTTCAACATCGTCGGACCATGCACCGCGTACTTCGGCGAGAAGGACGCGCAGCAGCTCCGCGTCGTCCGCCGGATCACGTTGGACCTCGACCAGCCCGTCGAGATCATCGCGTGCCCGACCGTCCGGGACGAGGACGGTCTCGCCCTCTCGAGCCGCAACGCTCGGCTGCGCTCAGAGGATCGATCCCGGGCGCTGGCGCTGCCTCGTGCGCTCCGGGCCATCGGCGAGCGCGTCGGAAACGGCGAGCGCGACGTCGCGACGCTGGAAGCCGCCGGGCGAGCCGTCCTCGAGAGGTCCGAGCTCGACGGGATCGACTACTTGGAGATCGTCGATGCCGACACGCTCGAGCATCTCGAGACCGTGAAGGGCACGGCGCTCGTCTGCGGTGCCGTGCACGTAGGCGACGTTCGTCTGATCGACAACATGCTCGTTGGAAGCCCCGAGGAGGAGTGATGGTCCGTTATCTGCTGAAGTCGAAGATCCACCGCGCGACGATCACCGAGGCCAACGTGGAGTACGTCGGCTCGATCACGATCGATGCCGATCTGATGGAACGCGCCGACATCACTCCCTACGAGAAGGTGCTCGTGGCGTCCGTCGACAACGGTGTCCGTCTGGAGACGTACGCCATCGAAGGGGCGCCCGGGTCTGGGGTCGTGTGCATGAACGGCGCGGCCGCGCGACTGATCGAAAAGGGCCACAAGGTGATCGTCATGTCGTTCGCCGGCTACGAGCCCGAAGAGGCGCGGATGCATCGCCCGATAGCCGTCTTCGTCGACGGCGAGAACCGCCCGGCGGAGGAACACGCTCGGTGATGAAAGGCGTGGCGACCGAACACGGGTTGCGGCAGCACTTCGAGCTCGTCGCCGCGCGTGCGCTGGATGAAGATCTCGGTGGCCCCGATGCTGAGGCAGACGTCACCACCACGACGGTCGTTCCGGACAGAACCTGGGCTGCGGCGGTCGTCACCTCGAAGGCTGCCGGCGTGGTGTGCGGTCTTGAAGCGCTCGACGCGACCTACGGCGCGCTCGACCCGCGCGTCGCCGTGACGCACGAGCTTGCGGATGGAGACGAGGTCGTCGTCGGAGATGTCGTGGCCCGCGTGCGAGGACCGGCGCGCGCGATCCTGACGGGGGAGCGGTCTGCGCTCAACGTCATGCGGCATCTTTCAGGGATCGCCACCTTGGTGCGGGCATTCGTCACACGGGCACCCGGTGTGCAGATCACGGAGACGCGCAAGACGACGCCGGGCTTACGTGCGCTCGAGAAGTACGCGGTGCGGGCGGCCGGCGGGTCGAACCACCGTTTCGCCCTCTACGACGGCGTCCTCATCAAGGACAACCACATCGTTGCCGCGGGGAGCGTGGCCGAAGCCGTTAGACGTGCGAAGCGTTCGACGACGTTGACCATCGAGGTGGAGTGCACGTCCGTCGGCGAGGTCGACGAGGCGATAGACGAGGGCGCGGACGAGATCCTGCTCGACAACCTCGATCCGGGCCAGCTCGCAGAGCTCGTTGCGCACATCTGGAAGCGATCGAGCGATGTCGTAATAGAGGCGTCGGGCAACGTCACGCTCGACAACGTCGAAGCGGTGGCCGCCACGGGCGTCGATCGCATCTCGGTCGGTGCGTTCACGCACTCCGCGCCGGCGCTCGACCTGAGCCTGACCATCGAGAAGGTGTGGGAGGAGGCCTGATGCTGCTCGCGGTCGACATCGGCAACACCGAGACGACGATCGGCGTCTTCGAAGGTCGGGAGCTCTACAAAGAGTGGCGTATCTCCACCCAGCGCGAGCGGACCACCGACGAGCTCGGCCTGCTCATCAACTCGTTCCTCGGCATGGAGTACATCGGCGACATCACGGGCATGTCGGCGTCGAGCGTCGTGCCGCGCTCCACGCAGGCGATGCGGGAGGTCGGGCCGAAGTACTTCGGTCTCGAGCCGATCATCGTCGAGCCCGGCAT
>JBOGXL010000132.1:0-2354 GCA_050694575.1 Actinomycetota bacterium
CCGTGAGCCTGGGCCGCAATCCGCACGGGGTCGGCTTCTTCATCTCCCAGCGCTTCGAGACGTTGCGTCAGCGTGTCGGTCGCGGCGAGAAGCCGGACGAACCCGAGCCGCGCAAGGAGGTGCGACGCGTTGCCGCTGCTGCAAGCTAAGGACGTCAACGTCACCTTCGGCGGTCATCGCGCGCTCGTCGACGTGTCTCTGGATGCCGAAGCCGGAAGGATCACCGGCCTCATCGGGCCGAACGGCGCGGGGAAGACGACGTGTTTCAACGTCCTGACCGGCCTCCAACCACCCGACAGCGGTCAAGTCGTCCTCGACGGCGACGACATCAGCTCGGTTCCCGCCTTCAAGCGCGGGCGACTCGGCATGGCCCGTACCTTCCAGCGCATCGAGGTCTTCGGCTCCCTGACCGTGTTCGAGAACATCCTCGTTGCGGCGGAGATCCGCCGGCGCTGGGCACGCGGCGGCGGGACGAAGGATGACGGCGACCCCAGGGATGAATCCGAGCAGATCGTGGATCTCGTCGGCCTGCGCAAGGTCGCAGATCACCGCGTCGACTCCATCCCGACCGGGCTCGCTCGGCTCACGGAGCTCGCGCGCGGACTCGCGACGCGGCCGCGCCTGCTGCTCCTGGACGAGCCGTCGTCCGGCCTGGACGACGAAGAGTCGGACGCCTTCGGCGAGCTGCTCATCAAGCTCGCGAAGGGTGGCCTCGCGATCCTTCTCGTCGAGCACGACATCGACCTGGTGATGCAGGTATGCGACAGGATCCACGTGCTCGAGTTCGGCCAGATCATCGCCAACGGGACGGCGAAGCAGGTCCGCAGCGACAGGCGTGTCCAAAAGGCGTACCTCGGGAGCTCGGCCTGATGGCTACTACGCCTGTGCTCGAGCTCCGCAACGTCCACGCGGCCTACGGCCGCATCGACGTGCTCCATGGTGTGGACCTCGTCGTCCCGTCCCGGAGCGTCGTCGCCTTGCTCGGCCCCAACGGGGCCGGCAAGACAACGACCCTCCGCGTCGCCGCCGGCCAGCACGTCCCGACATCCGGATGTGTGCACGTCGTCGGGAAGCACGTCAACGGCGTCGATTCGGACGCGTTGTCGCGGGCCGGCGTGTGCACGATCCCCGAGGGGCGCGGGATCTTCGCGAACCTCTCGGTCGAAGAGAACCTCCAGATGATGACGTACAGCGGCGCGACCTTCGATCACGTGCGCGAGCGGGCCTTCAGTGCATTCCCGCGGATCGAGGAGCGCAGGGCGCAGATCGCCGGGACGATGTCCGGCGGTGAGCAGCAGATGCTGGCGATGGCCCGCGCGCTCGCGACCGATCCTGCGCTGTTGCTGCTCGACGAGATCTCTATGGGTCTCGCACCGATCATCGTCGACGAGCTGTACGAGAGCGTGAAGCGCATCGCCGCGGGAGGCGTCGCCATCCTTCTGACCGAGCAGTACGCTCAAACTGCCCTGAAGGTTGCCGATTACGCGGCGATCATGACGCAAGGGAAGGTTCGGTCGATGGGGGAGCCGGCGGACATCGCCGAGGAGCTGTCCGGCATGTATCTCGGGACGGCGAAATGAGCAAGCTCGTCCGCGTCGCCTTCGTCGTGGCGCTATGGGCACCTATCGCCGTGCTCGTCGGGCGATTCGCCTCCGGCGCACCGGCGGACTTCTCGGGGTACGAGCTCGGTGCGAAGGCGACTGGTGCACTGTTCACGTTCGACTCGCCGAGCCTCGGTGTGCCAGCGAGACCGACGGGTGAGCTCAACATCGCCTTCAGCGAGACCACACTGCGTTCAGGTCCCGCCGGTTATGCGATAGGCAGCATCGCCTGGCCCGGTCAGGTCGTGGCTGCGCTCCCGGCCTTCTTACAGAAGGAGATCGAGGTGCAGTCCGGCCAGGACTTCCCCTTCGACGTCCCGAACTATCCCGTCCGGGCCGAGAGCTTCTACCCGCAAGGTCCGTTCTCGCAGTCGACGCAGACGGGCACCGCAGCGATGCGCTCGAGCGCACGCGAGCAGAACACAGACGCCAGCTCTCACATCAACGCCTTCGCCTTCCCGGGCATCGGCGGCATCGGTACCCAAACCTCGATGGCGTCGAGCGGCTTCGATCCGGAGGGCGTCGTCTCCATGGCCGAGTCGGCGGCCAACGGCATCAACTTCTTCGGCGGGATCATCAAGATCGACAGCGTCGTCAGCCGCCTGACGGCGCGCAGCGACGGCGAGAAGGCGACGCTCGCCGGGACTACCACCATCGCCGGGGCCGAGATCCAAGGCATGGGCGTGACCATCGACACCAACGGTGTGCACGCCGGCGATCAAGAAGGACCGGATTCGGCGGCCGCACAGCAAG
>JBOGXL010000133.1:0-7579 GCA_050694575.1 Actinomycetota bacterium
TGTCTATTGTGGGCGCGCCCCCAGCTGATCGCGACGCCGACGTCGTCATCGTCGGCGCGGGCCACAACGGACTCGTCACGGCTGCGTATCTCGCAAAGGCGGGTCTTCGCGTCGTGGTCTGCGAACGTCGCGACGTGGTGGGCGGCGCCGCCGTAACCGAGGAGCTGCTTCCCGGTTTCCGCGTGTCGACGGCCAGCTACGCACTTTCCCTGCTGCGTCCCGACGTCTACGCCGATCTCGAGTTGCGCCGGCATGGTCTGGACGTCGTCGCTAAAGACCCGCAGATGTTCGTCCCGTTGCCCGACGGCGACCACTTCTTCGTATGGCGCGACGGCGCGCGGACACGAGAAGAGATCGCTCGGCTCTCGGCCGCCGACGCCGACGGGTACTCGCGATGGGGCGCGTTCTGGGAAGAAGCGGTCGCGGCTCTGCGTCCCATGGTCGAAACCTCCGACCCGCCGATGCCGGCCGAGGTCGAGCGGGCCGTCGGTCCGGACGTCTGGCGATGGGCGGTGGCCGGCAGTGCGGCGTCCACCGTCGAGCGCTTCTTCGACCACCCGGGCGTGCAAGGCGCGTTCGTGTCGCAGGGAGTGATTGGGACGTGGCTCAGCCCGAGGCACGCCGGGACGGCGTGGGTCATGGCGTACCACGCGTTGGGGGGCGAGTTGTACGAAGGCTCGGGCGTGTGGGGGTTCGTCCGGGGCGGGATGGGTGCGCTCAGCTCGGCGATGGGTGCGGCGGCCCGGGAAGCGGGCGCCGAGATCTGCTGCGGCGCGGGCGTCGAGGAGGTCCTGATCGACGACGGCTCGGCCGCGGGCGTGCGCCTCGTGGACGGGTCGGTGATCCGCGCGGGGGTCGTCGTCTCGGGGGCCGACCCCAAGACGACATTCCTGCGGCTTGTGCCGCCGGGCGCATTCGACGCGGCGTTCGTCGAGCGGGCGAAGCGGTGGCGGACTCCGGGGTGTGTGGTGAAGGTCAACATGGCGCTGTCCGAGCTCCCCGACTTCCGGGCCTTGCCCGGTTTGCAGGCCGGGCCACAGCACTTCGGCACCGTAGAGATCTCGCCGTCGGTCGACTACCTGCACGACGCGTGGTCGGAGGCCGAGCGGTCGATGTATTCGACGCGTCCCTTCATGGAGGTCTTCGTGCAGTCGGCCGTCGATCCTACGCTCACGGACGGCGACGGGCATGTGCTCTCCGCGTTCACGCAGTACGTGTCCCCGGACGCGACGGATGACTGGGATGCGGTACGAGAGAAAGCCGCGCGCGCGGTGATCGACACGCTCGCGTCGTACGCGCCGAACGTGTCCGATGCGATGGTCGCCTGCGAGGTGTTGGGTCCGCCCGAGCTCGAGGCGCGTTTCGGATTGTCCGGCGGCAACATATTTCACGGCGAGCTCGTGCCCGAGCAGTCCTTCGGCCGGCGCTTCGACCATCGGACACCGTTGAGGGGGCTGTACCTGTGCGGTTCGGGTGCTCGGCCCGGAGGCTGTGTGATGGGAGCGGCCGGACGCAACGCTGCTAAGGTCGTGCTCGCTGATTTGGGGAGGGGATGAGCTATGTGCTATGAGACGACGGCGAGGCCGCCGCTTCCGCCCATCTGCGGCGGCGCGGCGACGGGCGAGCAGATCACCTTGACCGCCGCCGACGGCAACGAGTTCGCCGCTTTCTCGGCGCAGGCAGAGTCGCCGGGGGGGCCTGGGATCGTCGTGCTGCCGGACGTCCGAGGCTTGCACGCCTTCTACGAGGACCTCGCGCTGCGGTTCGCCGGGGCGGGCGTACACGCCACAGCCTTCGACTACTTCGGTCGCACGGCCGGCCTCCCCGATGGGGGTCGGCGCGACGACGAGTTCGACTTCTGGCCCGAGGTGATGAAGACGTCGGCGGAGACCGTGGCGCTGGACGTGACGGCGGCTATGGAGCGGTTGCGCTCCAAGGAGGGTGGTGCGGCGACGGCCATCTACACGGTCGGGTTCTGCTTCGGCGGGCGCCACTCGTTCAATCAGTCGGCGCAACAGGACGGACTCGCGGGTGTGATCGGTTTCTACGGCCGTGTTTCCCCTACCAACGAGGAGGACACCGACGCGCCCGTCGACCTGGCGAAGGACTACAAGGCTCCCGTGCTCGGTCACTTCGGTGGGACGGATCAGTTGATCCCGGCCGCCGGGATCGAGGAGTTCGGTCGAGCGCTCGACGCCGCCGGCGTATCCAACGACCTGAAGATCTACGAGGGCGCGCCTCACTCGTTCTTCGACCGCGCGTTCGCGCAATTCTCTGCGGAGTGCGACGACGCATGGACGCGGATGCTCGAGTTCGTCCGCGCCGCCGCGTGAGGGGTCGGCGCGCTAGGGTGGCCTCATGCGTCCGTTCCTCATCGCGGGCGAGCATGTAGGCAGCGGAGCGAGCCGCCCGGTCCACAACCCGTATTCCGGCGCAGTGGTCGATGAGATCGCTGTCGCCGGCCGCGACGACGTCGACCGTGCCCTCGCGTCCGCGGCGGCATCGTTTGAGTCTGTTCGGCGGCAGAGCGCCTACGACAGGTCGAAGGTGCTCCTCGCGGTCGCCGGAGCCATCCGCATGCGGGCCGAGGAGCTCACCCGGCTCATCGTTGCCGAGGGCGGGAAGCCGTACCGCAACGCCAAGGTCGAGGTGGCACGGGCCGTCTCGACCTTCACCTGGGCCGGGGAGGAAGCCAAGCGATTCACCGGTGAGCTGATCCGCCTCGATACCGAGGAGGCGGCGCGTGGACGACTGGGCGTGGTGCGGCGGTTCCCGCTGGGCCCGGTTCTGGGTATCGCGCCCTTCAACTTCCCGTTGAACCTCGTGTCCCACAAGGTCGGGCCGGCGCTCGCCGCGGGGAATCCGATCATGGTCAAGCCGGCGTCGGCGACACCTCTCACCGCGCTGGCCCTGGGCGACATCTTGGTCGAGGCGGGCGCGGGTGAAGCGATCTCGGTCCTGACCTGCTCGGCCGAGGACGCCGAGCGCGCCGCCCAGGACGACCGGATCGCGAAGATCTCATTCACGGGTTCGACCGATGTGGGCTGGCGGTTGAAGTCTCTCGTCCCGCGGAAGAAGGTGACGCTCGAGCTCGGCGGCAATGCCGCCGTCCTCATCGAGCCGGACGCCAACCTCGAGCAGGCGGCCGAACGCGTGGCGTACGGCGGCTTCTACCAAGCCGGACAGTCTTGCATCTCCGTCCAGCGGGTTCTCGTCCATCGAAGCGTCTACGACGCCTTCTGCGAGGCTCTGGTCCCGCACGTGGAAGCGCTCGTCGTCGGAGATCCTGCCGACGAGCGCACGGACGTCGGCCCGCTGATCGACGCCGGCGCGCTGGATCGCGTCGACGAGTGGGTACAGGAGGCGCTGGCCGACGGTGCTCGTGCACTCATCGGCGCGAAGCGGGAGGACCCGTGCTACATGCCGACCGTGCTCACCGACGTGCGTAGAGACATGAAGGTCTCGTGCAACGAGGTCTTTGGCCCGGTCGTCACGGTTCAGCCTTACGAGAGCTTCGACGCCGGGCTGGCCATGGCCAACGAGACCGAGTACGGACTGCAGGCCGGTGTTTTCACGAACGACATCGAGCGGGTCTTCCGTGCGCATCGCGAGATCCGGGTCGGCGGCGTTATCCACAACGACGTCGCGGCGTTCCGGGCAGATCAGATGCCGTACGGGGGAGTGAAGTCCTCCGGGTACGGCCGCGAGGGTCTGCGGTACGCGATGGAGGAGATGTCGGAGATGCGCATCCTCGTCCTCGGCGGACTGGATCTTTGACGAGAAACGAAAGCGGCCCCCGCTGCAAGCGGGGGCCGCCGTCGTGGTCAGTCAGGTGTTGTGCTTTACGCGGACTTCACGACCGGGGTCTTGGCCGGCTTGCGGGCGGCGCCGAAGACCTTGTCGGTCACGGGCGAGATCGCCTCGAGGATCGCGAGCGTGAAGCGGTGGCCGGCGTCCATGAACTTGTTGCCGACCCGGTAGCTCGAGTCCACGGCCTCGCTGGGGGAGAGAAGAGCCTCACCCAGGCCGAGATCGGGGATGTACTCGGCAACGGCCTCGCTGACGGTCGAAACGACCGAGCTCGCCGTCTCCTGCGCCTTGTCGATGAGGGAAACGACCGAGTCGGTCACCTCGTCGACCTGCTTCGTGTAGTTCGCCATGCGACCCTCCTTGTGGTCTCGTCTGGCCTTTGATGTGCTAAGTATACCAAGCAAGTGCGTGGTATGTCAAGGGGCGTCCAGAAAGCTGCGGTAGACGCGCAGCAGCGCCTCTTTCTGGTCGTCGGAGAGGCGTTCGTCGAGCCTGATCGCCTGTTCCACCGTCGAGGTCCCAGCTGGGGCGTCCTCGGCGTCGAGGATCCCGGCCCGGCGGTAGAGGGTGTCCTTGGAGATGTCGAGGGCGTCGGCGATGCCCCGAAGGACGTCGGCCGACGGCTTGTAGATGCCCCGCTCGATCTGGCTGAGGTAGGCGTTGGAGATCTTGGCGGCGTCGGCCACCTGCCGGAGCGAGCGGTGGGCGAGGGCGCGCTGGGAGCGGATGAAGTCGCCCAGGGCCTTCAGCGGCTTCTCGATGTTGGTCACATGGTGATCTTAGCAGGCGCTTGGTGAACCAAGCAAGGAGGATCCGGGGCCGCTAGGACTTCGGCGCAGGCACGAGCCGCGGCCGTCGAGGAGGCATCTCGATGCCCGGAGCCAGCGCCTTGTAGAGCAGCTGCTTGGCGGCCGCCACGAGCCGGTCGAGGTCCTCGGGCTCGGAGTAGCACAGACACGCCGCGATGTTGTCCCGGATGGCGGCGTTCACCAGGAGCGCCATCATCTCCGGGTCCTCGGTGTGGACGAGGCCGTAGTCCATCCCCGCCCTGAACGCAGTGGTTATGAGGGCTAGGTACTCCCGCTCCAGGTCTATGGCCTCCCGGACGAGGTCCGGGCTCGGGCTCTGACGAACGACGACCTCTACGGCGTCCCGCCGCTGCGTGTGGTAGTCGACGATCGTCTGGAAGATGTCGTCGATGATGTCCCGGTAGTCGATCTCTTTGCCGGCCTCGAGCTGCTCGATCGCCTCGGCCACGATGCCTGTGACGGCGTCGGTGAGGCCCTGCATGAACTGCCGCTTGAGCGCCAGGAGCAGGTGTTCCTTGGACTGGAAATACAGGTAGACGGTGCCTTTCGCCACGCCGGCGGACGTGGCCACCTCCTCCATCGTCGTTTCGTGGAAGCCCTTGGAGCTGAAAAGCTCCATCGCCGCCTGGAGGATCTCGGCTCTGCGCTGCTCGGTCGGCTTGACGACCCGGCGCTTGAGGACGGAGGAGACGGTCTCGCGGACCGTGTCCAAGAGGCTCCTTTCGCCGACCACCGGGGATTCACTGACCTGAGGTCAGATGGTAACAAAGCGTTCTCGAACGCACAAGATACTTCGAATATGCAGGTCAAAGACCAGTTCATGTGTGGGAGCGAGATCCGGATCACAAGGGCTTGACTCCTGACTGATGGTCAGTCATACTACTGACCGACGGTTAGTCAGGGCTCCGACGAGAAGAGGAGGACCCATGACGAAGGCAGTGAGCACCTTCACCGCTCAGATCCCAGCACGGAAGGCCGAGCTCGCCGTGCCGGGCAGTCTGGACATAGACGGCGCGACCCTGCGGGTGGGGGCCGACGCCGCGACACACACCGTGTTCCTCGGGCGTGAGGCCAAGCGCTTCCCGCTTCGGTGGACGAAGAAGACGGCTGCCGGTGATGGATACGTAGAGATCAGACCGACATCGAAGTTGACATCCGAGATCGTGGTGGCGCTGGAGGCGCCGCGCGGGATCGTGTGGAAGCTGTTCGGAACCGGACAGGGCTTGCGGAGCCTCGCGGAATTATACGCGCGGGCTCTGCGTTACGAGATCGAGACCCGCGGCGCCGAAGAGGCGGACGGATTCGATCTTCGTCGCACGACGGTCGGCCTCGTGAAGGCGCGAACGGCGTAGCGAGCTAGATCCCCCTCCCCGCAACACAGAAGCGAGGGCCCTCCCCGGGCCCTCGTTTCACTTTGGCGGGAGCGCGCAAGAGCCACAGGGCGTCGGGGGGTTCGGGGGGCTGCGGAGCGAAGCGGAGCCGCCGTGCGAAGCGCGGCAGCCCCCCGACAAGACTGGGAGCGCGCGGGAGCGCGCAAAAGCCCCGCCGCGGTGCGGACTAGGGGACGGGTTGGGTGTTGCCGCGGCCGGTGATGTCCAGGACTTCGCCGGGGTCGAGCGCGATCAGCTCTTGGATCAGATCCTCGAGCTGGCCGGGGCGGAACGCTCCGATGTGCTTGCCGACGACGTTGCCGCGCTCGTCCAGGAAGAAGGTCTCGGGCGCCCCGTTGACACCGAAGCGCTTGGCGATCACCGCTCGCGTGTCACGCACGCTGTCGTAGGGGACGCCGTACCGATCCGTGTACCGTCCAGCTTCCTCACGTCCGTCCAGGATGTTCACCCCGAGGAACGCGATGCGATCCGAGAACCTGCGTGCGGCTCTCGCGAGCTCCGGAGCTTCCTCGCGGCACGGAGCGCACCAGGAGGCCCAGAAGTTCACCACGGCGCGCCGGCCGCGCAGGTCGTCCAGGCCGAGCCGCGCCGGCGGGGGCTCGACCACAGGGAGCTCGAAGGACGGAGCCGGGCGTCCGAGCTCGGCCGCCGGGCGCGCCCGGAACAGAGCGACGCCACCCAGGACGAACACCACCACCAGCGGGAGGAGCCACAGGGCGCGCCGCACGGCGCTCAGCGTCGCTCGGACGGCGGAACGAGCCGCTCGAGCCACGGCAGGACGTCGGCGGCGTCCCGCAGGGGATTCGAGCGAGGCCGGAGGCCCACGGTCGCCAGCGTCAGCCCGGTGAGAACGAGCATCAGCACGAGCCAGCGAGCGTCGTCCCTCGGGTCGAGGATCCGCAACGCGCCGGCCGCCAGAGGAGCTTCGCGAGGCAGGGCCGGCGGAGCCGGCAGCAGCGGGCCCACGTCTACGCCTCCGCCGCCGGATGCCTCGCGGACCTCGAGCGCCTTGCCGTAGTCGAGAAGCGCCGTCGTGTCCGCGTAGTGGTTCTGAGATCCCATAACGACGGTGAACTCGATGCCCTCGGCGGTGCGCGCCGCGGTGATGAGACAGTGTCCGGCCTGCTCGGTGAACCCCGTCTTGACGCCCACCGCGCCGGGGTATCGGCCGATCATCTTGTGGTGGTGGTCGAAGACCCTCGCGCGGCCGCCCAACTGCATGCGGTGCGTCTTCGTTGCGACGATCGCCGACAACGCCGGATCCATGAGGAGCTCGCGTGTGAACAGCGCCATGTCGTAGGCGGACGAGACGTGGCCGATCTGATCGAGACCGTGAGGGTTGCGCAGATGAGTGTTGCGGGCGCCCAGCGACCGGGCCTTCTGGTTCATCAACGCGATGAAGTGCTCGTAGCCGAGAGGGTGATGTGCCGCAAGAGCCATGCCCGCGTCGTTGGCGGACTTCAGCATCAGCGCGTACAGGAGATCGCGCACGGTGATCCTCATCCCCGGCTGGAGGCCGATATCGCTCCCGTTCGTCTGCAGCACGAGCGGCGACGCTTCGACGACTTC
>JBOGXL010000134.1:0-2072 GCA_050694575.1 Actinomycetota bacterium
CGAGCGCAGCGGCATCGGATTCGCTCAGCACACCGGACCACACACCCTTGGCCACGCCGGTCGTGCCCGACGTGTAGTGCATCGGACGCGCCAGCGGATGTTCGGCGAGCTCGGCCCCCTGTCCGGCGTCGAAGTCCGGCCAGTCCCGGTCGGTAACCACCAGGGCCGGATCGCAGTCTTTGAACATCCGGCCCAATTCCTCCGGGCCCATATGAACGTTGAGCAGGACGGGGACGATGCCCGTGCGCAACGCTCCGCTCGTCAGCGCGACGAGCTCCGGTCGGTTCCCAGAGACCACGGCCACTCGATCGCCGCTCGTCAGACCGGCGCGGACGAGCCACGCCGCCGCGAGGCCGGCCTGCGCGTTCACAGAGTCGTTTGTGAGCGCGAACACGAGGGAAGGATAAGCGTCGCGGTTGGCCGGACACGGCCGCGGGGTGCGACAATCCCGGGGGCGCTGACCGGAAGTCACAAGCGAAGGGAAGCGTCGGCGAGGCGCTCCCCTACACAGGAGATGTAATGAACATTGTCGTAACGGTGAAGCAGATCCCCGATCCCAACGTCGACCCGCAACTCGACGGGGACCGCCTCAAGCGGGACGGCGTGGCCGGTGTGCTCGACCCCGGCGACGAGTTCGGCGTCGAGGCGGGCCTCCAGCTGGCCCAAGCCCATGGTGGTGAGGTCACCGTCGTGACGATGGGCCCGCCGACCGCGATGGAAGCCGTGCGAAAGGCCCTGTCGATGGGGGCCGCCAAAGGTGTGCTCGTCAGCGACGACTCCCTCCAGGGCGCCGACGCGCTGACGACGGCCAAGGTCCTCGCCGAAGCCATCAAGAAGAACGGGTTCGACCTCGTGATCTCCGGCGTCGAGTCCACGGACGGCTACACCGGTGTCGTCCCGCAGATGATCGCCGCCCTCCTCGACGTCCCGATGGCCACCTTCGCCAAGACCCTCGAAGTGAAGGACAACACCGTCCACATCAACCGGCAGACGGAGAAAGGCTACGACGTCGTCGAGTGCCCGCTTCCCGCCGTGGTCACCGTCACGGCCGGTGTCAACGAGCCGCGCTATCCGTCGTTCAAGGGGATCGTCGAGGCGAAGAAGAAGCCGGTCGAGCAGTGGTCGGTCGGCGACCTCGGCATCGGCCTCGACGGCGCGGCGTCGCAGTCCGTCGACGGCATCAACGACGCGCCGCAGCGTGGTGCCGGCGAAGTCGTCGAGGACGACGGCACCGGCGCGACGAAGATCGCGGACTTCCTCTCACAGGCGAAGGTGATCTGACATGGCGACGGGCGACGCACGCCGCGACATGCGAAGCACAACGCCAGAGGCGGACAGCGTGCGGCGCCCAGCGAAGGAGAACTAGATGGCCAAGATCTGGGTTTTCGCGGAATGTGAGGCGGACGGCAAGGTCGCCACGAGCGCTCTCGAGAACCTCGCCAAAGCGCGCGAGCTCGGTGACGCCGAGGCGGTGGTGCTCGGCCCGGGGGCGGCGCAAGCGGCGACGACGCTGGGCGAGCACGGGGCGAAGAAGGTGTACCTCTCCGAGGACGCCGTCTACACCGACTTCATCGCCCAGCCCGCGGCGTACGCGCTGTGGAAGCTGGCCGAGCAGCACCAGCCGGACATGATCGTGTTCGGCATGGACTACGACTCCCGAGACATCGCCGCCCGCGTCGCCGCGTCGAACAACTCGACGGTGATGGGCAACGCCACCGACATCCTCGGCCCGGACAAGGCCCAGACGCAGATCTTCGGCGGCACGAAGATCGTCGATGTGGCCCTGTCCGGCCCGAATCCCAAGATCGTCATCACACGTCCGAAGTCCTTCGAGCCGAGCGCCGTCGGCGGTACTGCGGAGACCGAGCAGGTCTCGGTCGAGATCCCCGACAACGAGCGCAAAGCCAAGCGCGTCGAACGCCATGAGGAAGAAGCCGCCGGCGTGAAGCTCGAGGAGGCGCGCGTCGTCATCTCGGGCGGCCGCGGGTTGCTCGAGCCGAGCAACTTCGAGCTCTTGGAGAAGATCTCGAAGACGATCCCGAACTCGGCCGTCGGCGCTACACGAGCGGTCG
>JBOGXL010000135.1:0-3503 GCA_050694575.1 Actinomycetota bacterium
CCCATAGCCGATGAGCGGGAGGGATTCTTCTCCGTCCTCACGCCGTGTGAGATCCGTGGCTGGATCGCGTCGGCCGACGTCGACGTCCATCCCCGAGCCGCGGGGGACCCACGTTCGCTGCGGGACCCGACGATCGTCATCGACCCCGGCCATGGGGGCGGGCTCACGGGCGCCGTGGGGCCGTCCGGGCTCGCCGAGAAGGAGCCCAACGCCGACATCGCCCGGCGCCTCGCCTCGCGGCTGGAGGGATCGCGCGTCTTCCTGACGCTGTCGGGCGACTTCGACGCGGGGCTGGAGTACAGAGCCGCCATAGCCGACGCCCTGAGGTCCCACGTCTTCCTATCGATCCACAACAACGCCGAGCCGGACGGCACCTCCGAGCGGCCGGGAACCGAGACGTACTACCAGCACGGATCCCCGTCCTCCAAGCGTCTGGCCGGCTTGCTCTACGAGGAGGTCGTCCGGGCCGTGGAGCCCTTCGGCGCCGCCTGGGTGGCCGACTCCGACGCCGGCGCGAAGTACCGCCTGAACGACGAGAGGATCGACTACTACGGTCTGCTCAGGCGAGCGGAGGTTCCGACCGTGCTCGTCGAGGTCTTGTTCGTCTCCAACGGCCCGGAGGAGGCGCTCCTTGGCCGTCCCGACGTCAGGGAGGCGGTCGCCGCGGCCCTCGCCTCCGGCCTGAAAAGATTCTTCGAGACGGCCGATCCGGGGTCCGGCTTCGTCGAGCCTTATGCGCGCGAGCCCGGGCCGAGCGGCCGCCTCCCGGCGGGGTGCACCGACCCCGGTCCTTGACGGATGGCCCGGTAATCAACGACGTGGGCGCCTAAAAGTCACGGGTGCCGTTTTGCCACATCTTCAACGCTTCGCTTGTACGATCTCGCGCGATGTCGTTCGCCGATCCTCGTCGTCTCGAGTGGATGATGGCCGCCGTCGCGGTGGTCATCTTGGCCTTGGCGACGATCCTGGTCACCGCCTCACGCGGCGCCCCTGAGCCCGCGTCGGTACGGGTCGCGGCCGCCGTCCAGACCCCCGCACCCAAGCCCACACCGGGCAAGCCGGTGCGCGTCGGCTTCGATATCGCCGAAGCCGGCGCCGCCACGACCAAGGTCACGACGGCCGTCTACCAGGAGCCGAGCGCGGCATCGCCCGTCGTGAGCCGTCTGCGTCCAGGCATCGTCCTCCCGGTCTTTCGGCATGAGGGTCCCTACCTGCGCGTCATGACGCCGTGCGAAGCCAAGGGCTGGGTCAAGACGACCAACGTCCTCCTGCACCCCAAGGCGCACGGGCCTCCGAAGTCGCTCGCGGACGCGATTATCGTCATCGATCCGGGCCACGGTGGCATGCAGCCGGGCGCCCGCGGCCCCAACGGTCTGGCCGAGAAGGACGCGAACCTGGCCATCGCTCGCCGTGTGGCGGGCGGACTCCGCGGCACCCGCGTCTATCTGACCCGCTATCTCGACTTCACCGCCGGACTCGTGTATCGGACGAGCCTCGCGAGCACCCTCGGCGCCCACGCGCTCGTCTCCGTGCACAACAACTCGATCCCCGACGGTCCGTCGAGTCGTCCCGGGTCGGAGACGTGGCACCAGAGCCGGTCCGGCGCGTCGCAGAGGCTGTCAACACTGGTGCTCGGTGAGCTCGTCGAGGCACTGAAGTCCTTCGAGATCAACTGGGTCTCCGACCGCGATGCGGGCACGAGGACCCGCCTCAATCACGAAGGTCACGACTTCTACGGGCTGCTCAGAGGATCGAAGGTCCCCACCGTCATCGTCGAGGCGATGTTCATCTCGAACGGTCCCGAAGCCGACCTGCTGACGAAGGCCGAAGGGCAAGACGCGGTCGCCAAGGCCCTCGCGCGCAGCCTGAAGCGCTACGTCAAGGAGTCCGGGCACGACGTGAGCGAGCCGTACAGCGCCGCGGCGGGGACGGCCGGCGGTGTTCCCGTCGGCTGCGTCGACCCGGCCTAGGCCCTACCAGGGGGGCCACGGCACGTGCCGCCGGCCCGCCGCCGGTGACGGGTAACGCTTCGTGCGCAGGATCGTGTCGATCCGCGCCCGTAACGCGGCGAGCTCTCCGGCGGAGAGCAGCCCCTCGAGTGCACCGAACGTCTCGGCCGATCCGCTCAGCGCCTGGAGATCGGCCAGGTACGCGGCGTTGATGGACTCCCCCTCGAAGGCCCAGATGACCGTCCGGAGTTTCGGCTCCGAGGCGAAACAGAGCCCGTGGTCGACGCTCCACAGCTTCCCGGCCGCATCGACGACGAGATGCCCGGCTTTGCGGTCGGCGTTGTTGACGACGACATCGAACACGGCAACACGGGCGAGGTCGTCCGGATGGGTGCGGTACAGGTCGCGGACGTCTGCCTCCTCGTTCTCGTCGACCCAGAGCTGGACCGCGCCGAAACCGGCCGGTCCCTCACGAAGCACGGTCGGCGCGACGAGATCCCACCCGAGCGCTTGGTCGACGACCCATGCAGCGAGCTCACGAAGGCACAGTGTTCCGTCCGGGAAGTCCCAGAGCGGCCGCTCACCGCGGCGCGGCTTGTAGACGGCCAGTGCCTCGTCGTCGCCGCTCCGGACGTGCGCCAACAGCGTCGCGTTCGAGGCATAGGGCAGGAGGCCCAAGACCTCCATGTCCCCACAGCGCAGCAGCTCGAGGATCCCGTCGGACGACCCGCTCGTCACGACAGCCGCGTGACCTTTCGGTGACCGTTGGAGCGGATACAGAAGTGTCCGTCGGGCTCCATCGCTTCCCCGCACATCGGGCACACCGGCCGGCCGGACGCCACCTCGTGTTCGCCGCGCCGGGCGAGGGCGGATGCCTGCGCGCGCGTGGCCCACAGGCGTACCCGACCCAGGTCGTCGGATCCGCGCACGACGGGCTCGCCCTCTTCGTCTTCGGAGACGTACTCGTCGCACTGGAGGAGCACCAGGTCCCGGCCCTCGTCGTACCCGAGGCCGATCTGGCCCACCCGGAAGGCCGGAGTGACCGGCTCCTCTAGATCGAGCTCCTCAGGATCTCCTTGGTCATCAGGCGTTCCGACCCGTTCGAGGAGCTCGTCGATGTGCATCGAGAGGAGGGCTACCTGTTGCTTCTCGATCAGAAGCGTCACGACGACATCGTCCTTGCGCGCTTGAAGGTAGAACGTGCGCTGGCCCGGCTCCCCCACGGCGGCGGCCGTGACGCGTGCTACCGGATCCAGCTCGATGCGCGCGCTCACTTCGCCTTCTTCGTCGCCTTCGATCTGGCTTTGGGGAGCTTGAAGGCCTCGTAGTCACCCGTATCGCTCACCCGGAGCACGCGGGGGAAGCCGTCGGCGAACGCGACGGCACTCACCGAAGCCGTGTCAACGACGAGACGCTGGAACAGATCGAGGTGGAGGCCGAGGTAGTGGGCGAGCATCGCCTTGATCATGTCGGCGTGGGAGACGATGCCGATGACGGCCCGGCGGTGGCGTCCACGGATCTCCTCTATCGCCTCGACGCCTCGTCGCTGAAGCT
>JBOGXL010000136.1:0-3219 GCA_050694575.1 Actinomycetota bacterium
TCCGGTCGCCTTCTCTCATCCGGACTGTCACCGTCGGCCCCGGAGTTTCACCGGGTCGGGCCCGTCCCCTACACACGAGACGGGCTTCGCGGGCTTTCACCGCCGGTGGGGAGTTTCACCCCGCCCCGAAGGCGTCCTACCACTACAGTTCCACTGTCACGATAACACCGACCACGAAGAGCCCGCGACGGCTTTCGCGGCAGCCTTCGCCCGCGCCGCCCGCTCGGCGAGCTCGAGGGGCGGCTCTCCCGCACGGCTGCCGACGACGCCCACCGACATGGCGCACCCGGTCGTCTCGGCGTCGAATCGCCCCACGATGTCGGCGGCGCACTTCTCACCGACCTCGGGCGGGGTGATCACGACGAAGTCGTCGCCACCGACGTGTCCGGCGAAACAGCCGCTGACCGTTTGCGCCACGAGCGACTCCACGACGCAACGCGCCGCGACGACTATCACCTCGTCGCCTCGCGCGAACCCGAGGCTGTCGTTCAGGGCCTTGAAATCGTCAAGGTCGATGTGCAGCAACGCGAAGACATCGCCCTTCTCCAGGCGGCCGGCGAGCTCTTCTCCGACGGCGGCGTTACCCGGCATGCCGGTCAGCGGATTGACCGAACGGACGGCGGCGGATCGACGAAGGCAGACTTCCACACGCGCGGCGAGGTCTGAGTCGGCGAAGGGGCAAACGACGTAGTCGTCGGCACCACCGAAGGCCGCGGCCACCTTTCCGCCGAGGGGAGGACGGTCGACAATGAACACCGTCGCCGCCGGCCACGAGAGGAAGTGATCACGTGCCGCCGTCGTAACCAGCCCGGCCCGGTCCGGATCCGTGGCGTCGAGCACGAGGACGGCGGGCCGGCATGCGGCACCGAGTGCGCTCGTCGTGATCTCGTCCGTGGCTTCGATCACCGGGAACCCCGGCAGCGCCCCGCGGACGGCATCTCGCATCGCACGATCGGGAGCCGAAACGAGGATCCGCGGCCGCTCAGCCACGCGGGTCACGTGCGATGCTCGAAAGCGCCTGGGCTACACCGGCCGGGTCACGTGCGCCGAAGACCGCCGAGGCCGACACGAGAAGATCGGCGCCGGCTTCCACACACGCCGGCGCGGTCTTCTCGCTCACCCCGCCATCGATGATGATCTCGATGTTCGCCCGGTTGGCCTTCACCCAGCCGCGCACCTCGGCGAGCTTCGGGATCGACTCGGGGATGAAGGCCTGGCCCGAGAATCCGGGATACACGCTCATCACCACGACGTGGTCCACGAGCTCGAACAGCCCCTCCACCGACCGCACTTCCACGTCCGGATTTATGGCGATCCCCGGGCCGATGCCGGAACCGGCGAGGGCGTGTAGCAACCGTTCGGCGTCGTCGGTGGCGTCGGGATGGAACGCGATACGTGCGGCGCCCGCCTTGGCGTACCACTCCCAGGTCTCGGCCGGGTTGGTGATCATGAGGTGCACGTCTTGCGGCAGCTTCGAGTGACGCGAGATCGCATCGACGACCATCGGCCCGATGGTGAGGTTGGGCACGTAGTGGCCGTCCATCACATCGACGTGCCAGCGCTCCGAGAACGGCGCGACGCGATCGAGCTCTTCCTTCATTCGGCCGACGTCGGCAGCGATGATCGACGGCGCGAGCCCGGGCATGCGTCAGCCTACTTCGTCGCCGATGGACCTATGGGCTCCCCGACCCCGGGGCGATGACCTCGGACGTACGCGCCGGCGGCCATCGGGCGCTTGCCTTCCGGCTGCACCTCAGCCAGCCGTAGTCGTCCTTCCGTGGTCTGGACGGCGAACACGTCGCCCTCGGCGTCGACCACGCTTCCTTCTTCCCCTTCGCCTTCAGCCAACGTCGCGCGCAGCACCTTCAACCGCCGGCCGCGGAACCACAGGAACGCGCCCGGGGACGGCGCCATCGCGCGTACCCGGCGCTCGAGCTCGGCCGCCGGACGCCGAGTATCGAGCTCGGCTTCCGAGGCCTCAACCTTCGGCGCGAGAGTGGCAGCGGCGTCGTCCTGCGGGGTCGGCACCACACTCCCCGCGTCGAGATCGTTCAACGTCCGGACGAGAAGCGGCGCCGCGATCTCGGCCAGACGACGCGTCAGCGTCCCCGTCGTGTCGTTCGGTCCGATGTCCAGCTCCTCTCGATACAACATCGGACCCGTATCCAGACCCGGGTCCATGAGCATCGTCACCACGCCGGTCGACTCGTCACCGGCGAGGATCGCCCGTTCGACGGGTGCTGCCCCCCTCCACCTCGGGAGGAGCGAGAAGTGGACGTTCACGCAGCCCAAGCGCGGCACGTCCAGGACGCCGGCCGGGAGGATCATCCCGTACGCCACCACAGCGATCGCGTCGGGCTCCAGTGCGCGCAACGCGCCGGCCTCACCGCGCAACGACTTCGGCTGAACGATCTGAAGACCCAGCTCGGTGGCCGCTTCCTTCACGGGCAAGGGTGAGACCTTCCTGCCGCGTCCGCGTGGCCTGTCGCGTCGCGTATACACGCCCACCACATCGAAGGACCGGGCCAGGGTGCGCAGGGATGGGACGGCCGCCTCCGGCGTCCCCATGAAGACGACGCGCATCGCGCGCTACAGGCTCTTCGACGGGCTGCGCGACACGACGACGCCCGTCAGGTCGAGGGCTTGCTCGCGCAGCATCCGCAGCGCTTCGCGTCGCTCGGCCGGCGCCAGACGGTCCAGGAACAGGACGCCGTCGAGGTGATCGATCTCGTGTTGGATCACGCGCGCCTCGAACTCCTCAGCCTCCATCGAGACCTGCTGCCCGTCGACGTCCAAGCCGCGGACGGTGATCCGCTCGGCCCGGGCAACGGGGAAGGTCAGTCCGGGGATCGACAGACAACCCTCGTCATCGAGCTCTTCGCCGGAACGCTCGAGGATCTCCGGGTTCACGAGCGCGTGGACGGGCTCTTCGGTGCCCAGGGAATACACCAGGACGCGGCGCTGCACGCCTACCTGCGGAGCCGCGAGGCCCACGCCGGGCGCGGCGCGCATCGTCTCGGTCAAGTCGGCAACGAGCTTGCGCACCGAGTCGTCGACGTCGGTCACGGGCGCCGCGGGCTCACGCAGCACCGGATCCGGATACAGGCGGATCTTCAGGACGGCCATGCAACAAGATTAGGGTGTCGCCGAACCCGCCGACGCGACGCCTCACAGCACATCCATCGGGTCGACGTCGATCTTGGTCTTCGGGTGCGACGC
>JBOGXL010000137.1:0-8625 GCA_050694575.1 Actinomycetota bacterium
GTCACGGCGCGGGCGCGCTGCACACCGACCGACCAGTTCTCGTCCCATTCCGAGGACGATCGTGCGCGGCCGACGGCCGTCGCGAGGACCGCCGCGAGGCGGTTGTCTCGCAACGTATACGAGCGAAACAGTTCGAGTGCGCGTTGCGCGCTGCGGACGGCCGATAGGTACGACGCGGGCGGCTCGTCGGTCGCCGGGAAGCCGACGAATCGTGCGGCCGGCTCCAGTGGAAGATCCTGGAGCTCGTGGAGGGCGACGCGCGGGTCGTTCGCCAACGCCGTGAGGAAGATCTCCAGGTCGGGCCGCAACGGATCGACGACCAAGGCCGCTTCATCTTCCGTGACGAGCGGGACGAGCGCGTCGTTCGGCGCGTCGCCGACGGGCACGAGGTGCGCAGGCACGATGGTCACGTCGTCGAACTGTGTCGCGCCCGCAGGCAGGTTCTCGGCCGGGCCGAGAGTGGCCGATGTCCCGGCGCCGGAGGCTCCGCGCAGCGAGTCGCGATCGAGGACGAGATCGGGAGGCAGCAGGATCTCGGCCGGACGTTGCCGGACGCAGCTCTCGAGCATCTCTCGTCCGGCCGTGATCTCGCTCGCTACGGCGTCCGGCGTCCCGAGGTGCGGCAGGCGGACCGAAGCGTAGGGGGCGCTCAGCACCGGGAGCCGAGCGGCGAGGTCGCGCAGGATGCCCGTGAGGCGGGCGGCGACGGGCCCGCCGAAGCGTGATACCTCGTCGCAGAGCAGAGGACTCGGTGCGATGGAGACCGGGATGTCGGCGAGCTCGGGTCTGGTCAGCGGCGTCACGGACTCAGCGAGCGATGTCAACCGATCGGCGGCGTCGCGTGCCGGGCGTCCGTCGGGCGTGAAGAGCGCCTTCGAGGCGATGGGAACGACTATCGCGATGCGCAGCCGGTCGGCCGGCTCCTGAGCGGCCAGCGGAGTCGTAGTAGCGACGAGCGCGCCGACGACGATGCCCAGGATGACCCGTCGCATCATGCGAGGAGATTGCGTAGCTCACCGGCGGCGAACGCGACGGCCAGTACGGCCATCGCGCCGCCCACGACGACGCGCAGCTTGGCGTCGGAGGCCGCCACGGCTGCACGCGACCCGAGACGAGCCCCCGGAACCACCCCGATGATCAGCCCTCCGACGATGCGCCAATCGACGTTTCCGATGATGGCGTGCGTGACGGTGCCGGGGATGGATTGCGCGGCCACGACGGCGAGGGACGTTCCGAGGGCCATCTTCACGGGGAAGCGCAGGAGCACCGTGAGCACGGGGACGAGGATGACCCCACCGCCGACGCCGAGGAGGCCGGAGACGAAGCCGGAAGCGGCACCGACGGCCAGAAGGAGCGGCGTCGAGGGATCGGCCATCCCGTTGTGGGCGCCGTCCGCCGACCGCAGCATCCGTATCGATAAGAGCAGGATGAGCGCGGCCGTGAGGATGAGTAGGAGCTCGCCCGGAACGACCTGCGTGACCAGCGCGCCGAGAACGGCGAACACGGAGCCGGAGGTGCTCAAGACGACGGCCGTTCGAACGTCGATGAGCTTGTTGCGCGCGTAGGTGTAGACGCCCGTCAGGGCCGCCGGGATGATGACGGGCAGCGTCGTGCCGACCGCCACGAGCGCGGGCGTGTCGAGGAGCCAGCGGATGCCGGGCGTCGACAACAGCGCACCACCGATCCCGAACGCCCCGGAGGCGACGCCCGACGCGAATCCGATCAGGGCGCCGATCAGCGTCCGCATCGATGGGTGTTACTCGGGACTCGGGGCCAGCTCGACGAGGCGCTCGAGTACCTTGCGATCCGACGAGTACGTGACGTGACGTGGGGCCTCGGGAACCGGGACGAATCGCACCTCCTCGACCTCGTGATCGTGGAGACTCGTATCGCCACCGACGGCCCGCATGAGGAAGTAGTGGACGGTCTTCCGGAACCGGGCGCGATCCTGTGTTGACACGAACCAATAGGTGATGTCCTCCAGGGGGCCGATGATCTCGGCCCTGATGCCCGTCTCCTCGTGGACCTCGCGCACGGCCGTCTCCTCGGCGCTTTCGCCGTCCTCGGCCGTGCCCTTGGGCAACGTCCACACGTCCTCGCCCTTGAGGTTGTGCGTACGGATCAGGACCACCTCATAACCCTGCTCGGACGGCCGGACGACGACTCCTCCGAAGGATTCTGCGCGCCGGACCGGCCATCGGCGAGGGTCGGCGGGGTCTGGGCCGCCGCGGGAAGATCGCGTGGCCGCGGGCATGGCGGAGTCAGTATGCCAATCCACGGGTTGCGGCCCGTAGCGTGCCAAGCTCCTAGCCTGGCCCTCGCCGGAGCGCAGCGGAGGCCAAGAAAGAGGTTCGACCGGTAGCCATGGACGGCATCATCGAGCTCATCCAGCCGTATTTCGAGGAGTGGGGCTACCTCATCGTGTTCCTGATGATGCTCCTCGAGAATTCGGCCTTCGTCGGCGCGGCCGTTCCCGGTGACCTCGTCCTGCTGCTCGCCGGGTTCTACGCCGAGCGGAGCGACCTGGACCTTGCTCCGGTCTGCGGCTTGGCCTTCGTCGGCGCGCTCATCGGCGACACGATCGGATACAGCATCGGACGATTCGCCGGCCGGCGAGTCATCGCGAGGTTCGGCAAGCGGCTGTTCCCTCCGGACAGGCTCGATCGCGTCGACAGGTACTTCCAGGAGTACGGCATGTGGGCCGTCTCGGTGGGGCGCATCACACCGGTCGTCCGGACCATCAACACGTTCGCTGCCGGCATGGCGCGTATGCCCTTCCCACGCTTCCTCGTATCGGTCGCGCTCGCCGCGGGTGTCTGGGCGATAGTCGTGCCCATCGTCGGCTTCTTCCTTTCCGACTCGCTCGAGGTAGTTCGTCGCGCGCTGGGCTGGGCCGGCGGCTTCATCTTCGTCATCTTCGTCGTCGGCCTGTACTGGTCGTATCGTCGCATGGTGCAGCGCCTGGCCGAGCGCACAGAGCTTTCCTGAGTGTCCACCACGGGTCTGGTCTTCCATCACGCCGCCCTCGAGCACGTCTGTGGGCACCCCGATCATCCCGAGCGTCCCGAACGCATCTCGGCCATCCGTTCGCACCTCGTGCGGAGCGGCCTGGACCGCCGGCTCGAGCACCACGAGCCCGAGCCGGCGGAACGAAGCCTGATCGAGCTCGCTCACGACCCGGGCCTCGTCGATCTGTTGGAGGTGCTCGATGCGCGAGGGGGTGGTCAGATCGATCTCGACACGGGGATGGGCCCCGGCTCCCTGGAGGCGGCCCTCCGCGGGTCACAAGGTACGGTCGACGCCGCCGATCGGGTGCTCAACGGCACCTGGGACTCGGCGATGGTGTGCATGCGTCCGCCCGGACACCACGCGACGCCGGACCGTCCGATGGGGTTCTGTCTGACGAACCACGTCGCCATCGCGGCCCGGTGGGCGATCCGGGCCGGCGGCGTCGACCGTGTGGCCGTCGTCGATTGGGACGCCCATCACGGCAACGGCACCCAGGACATCTTCTGGACCGACCCCGATGTCCTCTACGTGTCGCTCCACCAGTTCCCGTGGTATCCGGGGAGCGGTGATGCAACCGAGCGCGGCGGCGGCGGCGGCGCGGGCTACACGCTGAACGTTCCGCTGCCGGCCGGGGCGGCCGAGGATGCCTACATGCGCGCGTTGGACGAGGTGATCGAGCCGGCCATCGACGAGTTCGCTCCCGGCCTCGTCCTCGTCTCGGCCGGGTACGACGGTCACCACCTCGACCCGCTGTGCATGATGCGGCTGACGTCGGGAGCGTTCTTCCGCTTCACTCAACGCGTTTCGGCGTGGGGACCGGGCCCGGTCTGCGTCCTCGAAGGGGGCTACGACCTCGACGCGCTGGGGTGGTCGTGCGCGGCCACCGTCTCGGCCCTCACGGGAAGCTCCGAGCCCGTCGGCGTTCCGGAGGCCGAGGTGAGCCCCATCCCCGGCGCGCCGGAGGCCCACGACTGGGTCTTACGAGCCGCCTCCTTGCGGCGCTGAAGACTCAGGCCCGGCCCGGTCCGCCCGATACCTGGTGGAAGGCCATGTCCGATCTCAAGACCTACCTCAAGGCGCTCGTGGACGCGGGAGGCTCCGACCTTCACCTGAAGGCCGGCCACCCCCCCGTGCTGCGCATCCAGGGCGACCTGAAGGTCGCACGCTTCCCCAAGCTCGCCCCGAAGGACACAGAGCGGATCGCGAAGGCGATGGTGCCCGTCGGCCTCCAGACGTTCCTGGAGACAACGGGCGGCGCAGACTTCGCGCACGACGCGCCCGGGCTCGGCCGGTTCCGGACGAACGTGTTCCGTCAGCGCGGCCTCTTCGGAGTCGTCATGCGTCGTGTCCTGCCGGCACCGCCGGTCCTGGACTCGCTGCACCTCCCCGAGGCCGTCAAGCGTCTGGCGTCGGAGCCCCGCGGGCTCGCCCTCGTCACAGGGCCAACGGGCTCGGGGAAGACGACGACGTGCGCGGCGATGATCAACCACATCAACTCCTCACGCGCGTGCACGGTCGTTACGCTCGAGGATCCCATCGAGATCCTGCACACCGACAAGAAGGCGCTCATCAACCAGCGGGAGATCGGCACCGACACCGAGTCGTTCCACGCCGGATTGCGTCACGTGCTGCGTCAGGACCCCGATGTGATCTTCGTCGGAGAGATGCGTGACCCGGAGACGGTGTGGGCCGCGCTCGCATCTGCCGAGACGGGTCACTTCGTCATCTCGACGCTGCACACCATCGACGCGCAGGAAACCGTCAACCGGATCGTCGAGTTCTTCCCATCGGAGCGTCAGCGCCAGATCCGTCACTCGCTGGCCGGCGCACTGAAGGGCGTGGTGTCGCAGCGACTCGTCGTCCGGAAGGACGGGAAGGGCCGGTTGCCCGCCGTCGAGATCCTCATCACGACAGGTCGCGTGCACGAGGCGATCATCGATCCGGACGAGACGAGGATGATCCCCGAGATCATCGCGGAAGGCGACTTCTACGGCATGCAGACCTTCGACCAGCATCTGCTCGAGCTCTTCGAGTCGGACGCCATCACGCTCGAGGACGCGCTGCACACCGCGACGAGCCCGCACGACCTCCGCCTTGCCATGCGCAAGGCCGGCGTTGCTTAGGCTCCGAGCTCTAGGACCAGCCGCCGCTTAGCCTGGAGGGGTGGAGGACGCTCGACTTCCGGAGCTCGTAGCCGAAGGCTCGCTCGCAAGGCGCATCGGCGAACGTTTTGACGAAGCCGGCCACGAAGCGTGGCTGGTGGGTGGTCCGGTGCGCGATCTGCTCCTCGGCCGGCCCCGCCCCGATCTCGACATCGCGACGAGCGCGAAGCCCACCGAGACCCTCGCCCTGTTGCGAGGTTGGGCCGACGAGCTGTGGCTGCAGGGCGTCCGCTACGGGACGATAGGCGCCCTCATCGACGGCGAGCGCGTCGAGATCACGACGTATCGCGAGGAGTGGTACGTCGAAGACTCGCGCAAGCCCGAGGTCCACTTCGCGCGGGACATCCGCTCTGATCTGTCCCGCCGGGACTTCACGGTGAACTCGGTAGCCGTGCGCACGCCGTCCGGGGAAGTGTTCGACCCCACCGACGGACTGCAGGATCTCCGCAAGCGCGTGTTGCGCACGCCGTCTCCACCCGATCAAGCCTTCACCGACGATCCGCTGCGGATGCTGCGCGCCTGCCGATTCGCGGCAGCGCTGGGGTTCGATGTCGCCGACGAGGTCCTGGACGCGATCCATCGGATGCGCGAGCGTCTCGGCATCGTGTCGCGTGAGCGGGTGCGGGACGAGCTCTCGAAGCTCCTCGCGGCCGACACACCGTCGCGTGGGTTGGCGCTGATGGTTTCCACGGGCCTGTCCGACGAGGTCATCCCCGAGCTGCGCGACCTCGCCATGGAGCAGGACCCGGTGCACAGACACAAGGACGTCCTCCGTCACACCTTCGCGGTGGTCGATGGCGTCCCGGCGACGCTCGTCGCCCGGCTCGCGGCGCTGATGCACGACATCGGCAAGCCGGCGACGCGCGAGTTCGGCCCGGAGGGCGTGACCTTCCACCATCACGAGGTGGTGGGCGCGCGGATGACGGAGTCACGCCTGCGGGAGCTCCGGTTCCCGAACGCGGTGATCGATGACGTCCGGAAGCTCGTGGCGTTGCATCTGCGTTTCCACACGTACCGACTGGGATGGAGTGACGCCGCCGTACGGCGTTACGTGCGAGACGCGGGCCATCTCCTCGACGACCTCAACCTCCTCGTCCGCGCAGATTGCACGACGCGCAACAGGAACAAAGCTCGTGAGCTCCAAGAGCGCATGGACACCCTCGAGTCGCGCATCGCCGAGCTCGTGGAGCGCGAGGAGCTCGCGAAGATCCGTCCGCCGCTGGACGGGCACGACGTGATGGCGTTCTTCGTCCTGAAGCCGTCGCGCGACGTCGGACAGGCGCTCGAGTTCCTGACCGAGCTCCGTGTGGAGCGCGGTCCGATGGGACGCAAGGAAGCGTTCGCCGAGCTCGAGCGCTGGGGAGCCGAGCGCGGTCTGTCGCCGGCGCGCACGGCCTCGGAGGCGAGTGAGATCGCCGATCTTGCTCGCGCCGCCGAGCCGGACGAGCAGCAGGAGTGAACGGGATCTCCGAGCCGCGTGCCCCATCCACCGGGGGCAACGTGAGGATGCCGAGCGCTGCGGTCGCGTTCCAGGAGGACGCCCCCGACATCCCCGCCCTGACGTCGATCAGAGCCTTCGCCGCGATGGGGATCGTCATCCTGCACTTCGGTTTGGTGACCGGGATCTGGGTACTGCCGGCCACATGGGTACTGACCCAGAGCCTGACCCTCTTCTTCGTCCTCTCCGGCTTCATCCTGGCGTACCGCTATCCGGCGTTGTCGTCCCGGCGCCAGAAGGCGCGCTTCTTGGGCGCTCGTGTGGCCCGGATCTGGGTGTTGCACCTCCTCACCCTGGTGATCGCCGCGCTTGCTTCCCCGATCCCGTACCAGCGCTCGGCCGGCGGCACGACGTTCCTCCTGAACGCTCTTCTCCTGCAGGCATGGGTGCCCGTGCGCTCGATCTACGGCTCTTTCAATTCACCGTCTTTCAGCATCTCCGTTGAGCTGTTTTTCTATCTGCTCTTCCCACTGCTCATCCGGGGGAGAGGTTGGGCATGGATCGGAAAGGCCGGTGGCGCCCTGGCCGTCGCGATCGGGATGATCGTCTTGGCGGACGGGTTTCTCCTCAGCTTGCCCGACGGTGTCGATGTGGCGGGGCTCGTCTACAACCATCCGCTCGCACGATTGTGGGAGTTCACGCTGGGGATCGGCGCAGCGAGCGTCTGGCGGCGCTTGTCTCACAGAATACTGTCGAGGCGGTCGGCCACCGTTGCCGAGGCGGCGATCGTGGTCCTCGTGGTCGCGAACGTCGCGACGGCGTCCCGGGCGATCGGCGCCGTCGATGGCCTTGCCGGACTCGGCCCGGGGGCCGAGTTGTGGCTTTCCAACGTTGGCTTGCCCGCCCTTCCCATCGCCGGTCTGTTGATCTTGCTGGCTCTTGGGCGGGGCTGGTTGAGCCGGGCACTCGAGTGGCGACCGCTCTTTGTGCTCGGTGAGATCAGCTACTCGATCTACCTCCTCCACGGCCTCCTGATCCTTCCGATCGTCTATCGCTGGAATGTCGTCCGCGGGTTCCAGGACGCTCACCTCGTTGTGGTCTATCTCGCGGCCCTCGTGGCTGCCTCGTACCTGTCGTGGGTGTTCGTCGAGCAGCCCACACGCTTCCTGATCCTGCGTTCCGTCGATGGTGTCCTCGGTCGCCTCGCCAAGGGTCCTGCGCACACGCCGCGACGACGGGTGTGGCATCCCTCTGTGACGTTGAAAGCCCTCACCTCATGCGCCACCGTCCTCGTCTTGGTCGGATGGTTGGTCGTTGGTGCCGGTCCATCCCGGTCCCCCATACCTGAGCTGATGGGGAAGGCCCTCGGTCGCTTCGACTCCGTCGGGAATAAGGCGCCTGCGGACGGGAGAGTCGCCATCCCCGGCGGCACGGGAGCCGTGCGCCTGTCCGGCTGGGCCGTGGACGGCGAGTTTCGCAGTGCCGCGCGCGGAGTAGCAGTCGACGTGGACGGCGTCGAGGTGGGGTGGTTCCGCGCCGGGCTCGAGCGCCCGGACGTGGTCCAGCGGCACGGCGATGAGCGATACCGCTTCTCTGGGTTTGCGGGGTCGCTACTCGTGGACGGCCTGGAACCGGGATCCCACCGGGTCTCCGCGCGGCTCGTCCTCTATCGGCCCGAAGGCTATCTGTCCCTACCGCCGATCGAGCTTCGCATCAGCAGTTGATCCCGGCCGAGAAGCGTGGACAAGGGGCGAGGATTACCCTCGCCCCTTGTGGTGTTGTGAGCTCCGGAGGACGTCCGGGACCGGTCAGCCCGGCCTGATGACCTCGCGGAACGCGTCAAAGACGTTGTCGATGACGTCGGGTACGGTGTCGTTGAGCGTCCGGTAGACGATCCGCTCCTCGACCCGGTCGACGATCGTGTTGGTGTGATCCCAGACCGTCGTTCGCTGCCCTTGGTCCCGACTCTCGGCTTGGTCGGCGCTGTGGTCCTCGTCGCAGGCCCAGGCGACCGGA
>JBOGXL010000138.1:0-14553 GCA_050694575.1 Actinomycetota bacterium
CTAGTCATATCGCGTCATATCCGGCGAAGGGCTCGTCTCGTTGCTCTCGTAACAGCCAGGCGGAGGGAGATAGGCGTGCGAGAGCCAACCTTGGAGGGGTTCGGTCGCAAGCTCGCGATCAAGGCCGGCGTCATGGTCGTCGGCAGCTTGATCGTGGCCGGCTATGCGGGCAGCGGCATGCCTACCGAGGGTCTCGAGACGCGCGTGCCGGACCGACCGGCGGGCACCACCGAGACGAAGATCGCCTCCGAGGGTGCCGTCGCCGAGCCGGCAACCGTCGCCGACCCCCAACCCGGGTCCGACCAGGCGCCCGCGAAGCCGGCCGCCGAGCCCAAACAAGCCCCCGCTCCGTCGCAGGCACCTGCCGTTCGGTGGGACGGGGACACGGACAACGACGGGGTCGACCAGGACATGGACAACTGTCCCACCGTGCCGAACCGGTACCAGGCCGATCGGGACGGTGACGGCACCGGCAACGCATGCGATCCCACCGATGACCGACCGCCGGCTCCGGAGCAGACCGGGCCCGTCGCGGGCTAGTCGGCTACCTGATGGCCAGCGCGTTGGGCGGGGACGCTACTCCCGCGGCGAGGTTCAGCGGCGCCGACGTGAAGAAGAGCTCGTAGGTTCCCTCGTTCGCGCAGTCCTCGGCGAGCCCGTCGAGGTCGAAGAACTCTCCCAGCGGCAGGCCGAGCAAGGGCAGCAAGCGGATGTGCATGAAGACCTCGTCGAGCCTTTCGGGAGTCGCCAACAGCTCCTGGAGCTTGTCGGGCGAGATCAGGGAAGCCGGCGGCCACACCTCGACGGCCGGATTGTCGACGGCCACCGCGCAGATGTGGAGGTCCCACAGGAACCGCCAGTTGTCCTCGCCCGCACGCAACCCGACGGTCGGGTGCCCTCGTTCGTTGTAGGCGCGACGTTCATCGGCGTCGAGTGAGCGGTACCAGGAGAGCCATCCCGTCCGGATCAGGAGGATGTCGCCGGTTTCTACGGCGATGCCCTGGGCCAGGAGTGTGGCACGGATGTCCTCGGCCTCGATGGGGTCTGACTCATCAGGCTTGAGCGGGCGGCCCTCGCGCTCGCGCCACCGAGCGACGTCGGCGAGAACACCGCGCCCGGCGATCCCGCGCTTGGCCCAGTGATGGATGCCGTGATCTTCGTCGGCTATGCCGTTGTAGAAATCGTGAACGGGGTGACGGATATGCCGGAACCCGTCCCATTGCGAAGACGATTGGGTGTTCCAGTTGTGCAGATGCTCGTCGTGTCCGGCGTTGTTCTGCAGCCACACCACTTCGTGCCTGAACGGTTCGCGTCCGAAGAGCGGTGGGTCGGGCAGATGCATGTCGAGGTTGAGTGGGAACACGGCGCCCGATCGGACGCAGGCGGCGCCGCGACGCACGCGCTCCGGCGTCAGGAGGTTCAGGCAGCCGAGGACGTCGTCTGAGCCCCACAGTCCCCACGACGACCCGGCCGGGTTACCGCCGGCGCCGACGAGCTCGTCGAACGAGGGAAGATCGCTGCTCATGCCGCCGCGGTTAAGCCATCTGCCGCGCGCGCTGCCGGACCTGGCGGAAGGGGATGTCCTTGTCGACGCTCGGCTCCTTCGGGAGCCCGAGGACCCGCTCGCCGATGATGTTCTTCATGATCTCGTCGGTGCCGCCGGCGATGTGGATGCCCGGCGCGGTCAGGAACGCGTTCGCCCAGGCGCCGTCGTCCGGACCGTCACTGCCCAAAAGGACCCCCCGCAGACCGAGGATGCGCGATGCCGTGTCGGCGACCTCGGACGCCAGCCTCGTTCCGACGAGCTTCATCGCCGACCCCTCCGGCCCGGGGATCCCGCCCTTGGCGATCTTCGTCATGCTCCGGTAGCCCGTCAGCGCCAGCAGGCGCCCATGGATGTACGCCCGGGCGAGCTGGTGACGGATGTCGGCTTCGTCGAAGGCCGTCGATCCGTTAGCGCCTCCGCTACGCTCCGGCGTGGTAGAAGGTGTCTTCTAGGCCAGACGGAACAGCGGGTTCAGCGTGCCGCCGCCGGATCCGCCCACACCTATGGCGTAGCGCTCGTTCATCAGCGTGGTCATCGCAACGCGCCAGCCGTCGTTGATGTCGCCGACGCGCTGGTCGTCCGGCATGCGGACGTCGGTGAAGAACACCTCGTTGAACCCCGTCGCGCCGTTGATCTGACGCAAGGGGCGTACCTCGACGCCGTCGGCCTCCATGTCGACGATGAAGCAGGTGATCCCGCGGTGCTTCGGAGCGTCGAGGTCGGTGCGCGCGATGATGAGGCCCCACTTCGAGTGCTGAGCCCCCGTCGTCCATACCTTCTGACCGTTCAGCACCCAGTCCCCGGACGCCGTGTCGCGCTCGGCGCGCGTCTCGAGGGACGCGACGTCCGAACCTGCGTTGGGCTCGGACCACAGCTGGCACCAGATCTCCGAGCCCTCGAGCATCTTCGGAAGGAAGCGCTCCTTCTGCTCCTCGGAGCCGTGCGACATGATCGTCGGGCCGATCATCCCGAGCCCGATCGTGTACACCCCCTGCGGGACGTCGAACTGTGACATCTCCTGGCCGAGGATGAAGGAGTGCATAGGGCTCGCGTCCCGGCCCCCGTACGCCGACGGCCAGGTGATGGCGGCGTAGCCGGCCTCGTAGAGCTTGCGCTGCCAGTCCTTGGCTCGGCGAATGACCTTTTCCGGCTCTTCGCTCTCCTCGCCGAGGAGATCGGGAACGGTTTCCTCACCTTCGGGGCGACGTTCGGCGTTGGATCCGAGCCACGTCCGGACTTCGGTGCGCCAAGCGGCGTCCTCGGGGGAGTCCTTGAAGTCCATGCGCGCGTTCTCCTTGTCGCTCGGGCGTGTTTCGTTCAGGATACGCGGTCGGCCGCAACGAGCGCCCTCGTGAACACGGCGTCGAGCATCTCCTCTGTGAGCTTTCCCGTGAAGGTGTTCTGCTGGCTCGGGTGGTAGGAGCCGACCAGGGTGTACGGCCCGACGACGGCTTCGGCGCCATGACCGAAGCTCGGTCTGGGACGCACCTTGTGGCCGAGCGTCGAGAGAGTGCGCAGTGCCGCGTCCCAGGCGAAAGAGCCGAGGCACACGATCACCCGGGCGTCGCGGAGGAGCTCGATCTCGCTCGCGAAGTACGGCAGGCACTCGTCGCGCTCCTGCGGAGTCGGACGATTGGCCGGCGGCGCGCACTTCACGGCTGCCGTGACGTACGCATCGCGCAGCCGCAGGCCGTCGTCCCGGTGCGTGGACGCGGGCCGGTTCGCTAGACCGGCACGGTGCATCGCGCGGAAGAGCCAATCCCCAGATCGGTCTCCGGTGAACACGCGACCCGTGCGGTTGCCGCCGTGAGCGGCCGGAGCCAAACCCAGCACGATCACGCGAGCCTTCGGATCACCGAATCCCGGGACGGGACGTCCCCAGTACTCTTCGGATGCGAACGAGCTCCGTTTCGTCCGCGCAACCTCCTCGCGCCACGCGACGAGGCGTGGACAGCGCCGGCAGCGAACTACCTGCTCACGCAGCGCGTTGAGACCGTTAGACACAGCCGCTTCGGGGCGTCACTCTAGGTATCCCTTCAGAGGGCGTTTCCCCCGGCTACGGAGGTCGTTTCCATAGATGGTGCTTGAGGCAGCCCGGCGGGCGTTGGCTCGTGAAGACGCGATGAGCTTCGGCTCGGGCGTAGGCGTCGTCATGCTCGTCACCCTCATGCTCCTCGTCGGGACGGCTCAGCCGATGAGCGTACGCGCCAGCCGCCGGGTTGTCGTCGATGAGGTCCGTGTTCTCTCCGCCGAACCCATTCGGCGTCCACCGGCTGCACCAGTGGCGGCGCGAACGCCGGACTGCCCGCAGCTCGACAATCCGGGCGGCTTGCGCTGGCGTCCTTCCGCCGACGCGGGTCCGTGGCCGACGGGCGGCACCGTGCGGTTGCCGAAGCTCGGCGTGTCCGCGCCGATCTTCCGGGTCGGCGTCGACACGCGCAGCGAGATGGTCGTCCCCCGAAACGCCCAGGACGTCGCTTGGCTCGACCAGGGGCCGTTCCCGGGGGACACGCAGAACGCCGTCCTCGCCGGCCACATCCGTTGGTCGGGGGTCCCGGGCTCCTTCGGGCGCATCCAGCAGATGTCGCCGGGCGACATCGTCGTCGTCGAGCTCAACGGCAAGAAGTGGGAGTTCCGTGTGCAGTGGACGTGCCTCTTCGACTACGACACCGATCTCGCCGCGAAGATCATGGGCTACACCGACGCCCCGTCGGTGACGCTGATCTCCTGCGGCGGTGTCTACAGCCCGGCGGCGGGCACGCACAACAAGCGTGTCGCCGTCCGCGGCGAGCTCATCCGCTCCACGTAGCCCCGCCGGGCCGTCTGCTCTCATCCCTAAACTGAGTATGTGAGAGGCGATCGTGTCGAGATCCTCGTCGACGTAGGAGACGGGGTCCGCGCGTTCGAGGTGCTGGCCAGCAAGGACGGTCGTCGCGTCGAGGTCTCGACGGTGCGCGGGAGCGTCCACGTCACCGAGGTGACCCGCACCGGGCAGGAAGTCCGTACGGCGCAGTTCATGGCCTCCCGCGTCGTGGCGATCGTCGAGTATCCGGCGGCCGAGGAGCAGCGCGAAGCTCGCAAGCGCAAGACCGCCAAGCCGCAGTCCGCGCTCGACATCTAGTCCTTTGCGCATCTGGCAGGTCGACGCCTTCACGGGCAAGCCGTTCGCCGGGAACCCCGCCGCGGTATGCATCCTTCCCGAGCCGCGCGACGCCCTGTGGATGCAGGACGTCGCGACCGAGATGAACCTGTCCGAGACGGCCTTCGTCGAGCCGTCCGGCGAGGGATACGGCCTGCGGTGGTTCACGCCGGCCGTCGAGGTCGATCTGTGCGGACACGCCACGCTCGCCTCGGCCCACGTGCTGTGGGAAGAGGGCATCGCCGACGCGGGAAGCGACATAGGATTCGACACTCGCAGCGGCGTGCTCACGTGCCGGCAGCGAACCGACCGCATAGAGATGGACTTCCCTGTCCGCCCCGTCGTCGAGGCGGAGCCGCCTCCCGGCCTGATCGACGCGCTCGGCGTCCGGCCTCTGTCCGTCGGGCTCAGCCCGGTGGGCTACCTGATCGAGCTCGGCTCCGAGGACGAGGTCCGGGCGGTGACTCCCGACTTCGCGCGGCTCGGCGCGATCCCGGATGGGTGGACGTGCGTCACGGCGCCCGGCGGTCCGAGCGGCTTCGATTTCGTGTCGCGTTTCTTCGCCCCGCAAGCCGGCGTCAACGAGGATCCGGTGACCGGCGCGGCGCACTGTGCTCTCGCGCACTTCTGGTCGACCCGTTCGGGACGCACCGACTTCCGGGCGTATCAGTGCTCGGCCCGCGGAGGCGTGGTCCACGCGCGTCTGGACGGCGATCGCGTGCACCTCGGGGGCCAAGCCGTGACGGTCCTTCGCGGCGAGCTCCTCTCAGGCGTAGGCTCGTCGTGATGACCCTCGGGACATCGTTCTCGACGGCGACACCCGCTCTCGAGCAATGGCGTCCGCAAGGCGATCGTCTGTCCTGGTCCGACGCGGGCTGGTCGGGAGCCGCGTGGGGGCTTTCGATGTACGCGTCGCTCAACTTCTTCTCCGTCGCGATCCCGAGCTTGGAGTGGCTGCTCGTCCTGTTCGCGCCGGCCGAACGGTTCGCGCACGCGCTCACGCAAGATGCGCTGCCGCTCGCGACGTTCATCATCCTGCTCGCCTCGCAAGCCGTGTTCTGGGCCCTCGTCGGTGTTGCGCTGTTGGCCGCCGTGCGCGAGGTGGCCTGGCTCGTCCGCCGCGCTGCGTAGCCACACCCGCGTTCAACCCGTCAGGATGTGCGCGTGAAGGTTCGCGTTGGGATCGGGCCGGGCATCGGCGCCTCGGCGGGCATGGGGGCCGAAGGCTTCTGGTCGCTCATCGACGCGTGTGAGTCGATCGGCTGGGACTCGTTGTGGTTCTCCGAGCGCGTGGCGGGCGACGTCCTCGACCCGTTGGCAGCGATGGGTGCAGCCGTCGGCCGGTCGTCGCGCCTGAAGTATGGGACGAGCGTCCTCGTTCTTCCCGGACGCAATCCGGTGCTCCTCGCGAAGGAGCTCGCCACCCTCGACGTGCTGTCCGTCGGCAGGATCATCCCCGTGTTCGGGCTCGGCTCACCTTTCCCTTCGGAGCATCAGCTCTTCGGCGTCCCGCGCGGCGAGCGAGCGGCCCGGACCGACGAAGCCGTCGAGCTCATGGTCCGGCTGTGGACGGAGGACAACGTGACGTTCGAGGGTCGCTTCTTCTCGCTTGCCGACGTCACCCTGCTTCCGAAACCAGTGCAGCAACCGCACCCGGACGTGTGGTTCGGCGGCCACTCCGAGGCTGCCTGCAAACGCGTCGGACGCCTGGGGACGGGCTGGTTGCCGTCCTTCGTGACGTCGGCCGAGTACAAGCCGAAGGTCGACCTGATCAAGGAGGTAGCGTCCAAGCACGGCCGGGAGATCGAGGAGGACCACTACGGCGCCCTCGTTCCCTACATCCCGACGGGACGCGAGGACGCCGCCGAGACGATCATGTCGCTCATCGCCGCACGGCGCCCCGAGGTCGATCCGGCCGAGGTGATAGTTCCCGGTGGGGACGCAGAGCTGCGCGAGCGGCTCGAGTCGCTGGTCACGCAGGGAGCGACGAAGTTCGTCGTCGTGCCGGCGGTGCCGCCGATGGACTGGGGCGACGAGCTCCTGCGCCTCTACGACAACGTCGTCCGACCACTGGAGAGCTAGACATGGGATTCCAAGTCGATGTGGTTCTGCCCCCGGGTATAGAAGCGGCGCGCGAGGCAGCGGTGCGCTTAGAGGAGCTCGGTTACGACGGGTTGTACACGGTCGAGACGACCAACGATCCGTTCCTCGACCTCGCGATGCCGGCGGTCGAGACCAAGCGAGTGATGCTCGGCAACAACCTGGCCATCGCGTTCGCACGCTCTCCGTACGTGACGGCGGTGTTGGCGTGGCAGCTTCAGCAGGCGTCCAAGGGTCGTTTCCACCTCGGCCTGGGCACCCAGGTCAAGGGGCACATCGAGCGTCGCTTCGGGATGAAGTGGGAGTCACCCGGACCGAAGTTCCGCGAGTACGTCGTCGCCCTCAAGGAGCTGTGGTCGGCATGGGGAGAGCGCCGTCCGGCCGCGCACCGTGGCAAGTTCTACAACCACACCATCACCAATCCTTTCTTCACGCCCGGGCCGATCGGATATGAGGCACCGAAGGTCTTCATCGCCGCCGTGAACGAGTACAACGCGGAGACCGTCGGCGTAGTGGCCGACGGCATCCTCGTGCACCCGCTGCACTCGCCGAAGTACCTCGACGAGGTGCTGCTGCCGGCGATCGAGAGGGGACTGGCAAAATCGGGCCGCTCACGGAGCGACGTCACCGTCGTGTGTCCGGTGTTCCTCGCCGCCGGCGACACCGAGGACCAGGCGCGGTCGGCGGCGGGGTTCGTGAAGCAGCAGGTTTCGTTCTACGGTTCCACGCGGACGTACGCCCGTGTCTTCGAGACCCACGGCTGGAACGACACGCCGCCTCGTCTGCACGAGCTCATGGGCAAAGGCGACATGGCGGCCATGCCCGCCGAGATCACCGACGAGATGATCGACACGTTCGCGATAACGGGGAAGGCCGACGACGTCACGGACGAGATCAAGCGTCGCTACGAGGGCCGGGCCGACAGGATCTACTTCTACAACCTGTTCGCCACACCCCTCGCCGACGAGGGCCGGCAGCGCGAGCTCATCGGCGCGCTTTCCTCTTAGGGTTCGAGCGCTTCGATCCCCACTCGCGCTTGGCTTGTCCGGCGAGCATCACCTCGGGGTGATGCCGCCAATAGTGCAGGCGCGACGCTGCGCCCACGCTCATGTCTTTGGCTCGCGGGCGGATGGTCGCGCCGCACTTCCCGCACTTGCCCGATCTGGCCATAGCGGACCTCCGATGTGGGGAAGTCCATGGGAAGGAGAGGTTAAAGCTAGCGGCCGGTAGGGACGCTCAGGCGGCGGGGGCGACCCGTGCCGCGTCGCGCTTGCGGCGAGCCGGAGGCCGCTCCCGCAGGAGCCGGGCGATGGCGACCGAGCCGAAGGAGAGCATCGGCACGGCGAGGGGCCAGGCCAGGGCGAGCGCAGCGGCGGCCGCGAACCGGCTCTTCGGGTCCGACGGCCACGCCATCCGGTGGAGCAGCAGAGCGCCCACAGGGAAGAGGACCCCCGCTACCACTGCGTACCACGCCACGACGCTCACGCCACGCACCATAGGCCTGCCGTTCCCGCTTGTCTGTGTACCAGGCCACAGAGACATCTCGGCCGCACGGAGACCAAGCTCTCGCGGCTAGGCGGATCTGCGACGCAGTAACCGGCTGCGGCCGCTGCCGATCACCCCGAGGTCCAGCAGCACGGCGAGGACCACGATTATCGCGTGGACGCCCCCGACCTCACCGCGCGTGTTGTGTGCCCACGCCCACGCGAGGGTCGTGGTGGGGAGGAAGAAGAAGCCGAGCAGCGGCCACAGGACGCTGTCGAAGGCTCGTCCGACGTAGTCCGTGACGATCACGAGCAGGACGATGACGGCTCGAGGTGCAGCCAGCGCCAGCAAGGCGGCCAAGCACGGCACGATCAGCAGCGTAGCGTAGGACGGATGAACGTTGTCGTGAACGGTAAGGCGCGTGACGTACAGAAGGGTTCGACCATCGCCGACCTCATATCGGCGCTGGGGTTGGGCGCCCGCCACGTCGTCGTCGAACGCAACGGTGAGCCCGTCCCGCGTGATCGTTTTCGCGTCGAGATGCTGACGGCCGACGACGTGCTCGAGATCGTCCGTCCGGTTCAAGGCGGATAACCGAAGTGACCCTAGCTCTCGGATGAACCCGGCCGACCGTCGTGCCGCGCTGGCCGCGGCCAAGCTCTATCTCGTTGCGCCGGGCGAGCTGCCCGTCGACGTTGTTCGTTCCGTGATCGAAGCCGGTGTCGACCTCGTCCAGCTGCGCATGAAGGAAGCCGACGCGGCAGAGGTGATCGAGATCGGCGACCAGTTCCGAGCCGCGTGCGAGGAAGCGAAAGTCCTCTTCGTCGTCAACGACCGTCCGGACATCGCTCTCGCACTGGGTGCCGATGGCGTGCACCTCGGCCAGGACGATCTCCCTCCGGACGTCGCTCGCGACATCGTCGGACCCGACGTCGTCATCGGACGGTCCACGCACTCGACGGCGAATCTTCAGCTCGCTCGGACCGAGTACGACGCCGGATGCGCCGACTACATCGCCGTCGGCCCGGTGTACGAAACCCCCACGGCGCCCGGAAAGCGTGCCGTTGGACCGGAGCTCGTCACAGAAGCCGCGGAGTCCATCACGTTCCCGTGGTTCGCGATAGGCGGGATCAACTCACGCAACATCGGCGGGATCCTGGATGCCGGGGCCCATCGGATAGTGGTCGTTCGCGCCATCACGGAGTCGGCCGATCCGATCAGAGCGGTCGCCGAGCTCCGCCGGGCGCTGGGATGAGGACCATCTTCGTCTACGGGCTCCTGAAGCCCGGGTTGTCGCTGCACCACGTCGTCGCGCCCTTCGTCGAAAGATCGACGGACGGCCGAACGCGCGGGCGCCTTTATGACGCGGGTGTCCCGGCGGCGCGCTTCGACGAGGACGGTGACATCGCGGGGGTCGTCGTGTGGATCGACGACGGGCGCCTGGCCGAAGCGTTGCGCGTGCTCGACGAGCTCGAGGATGAGGGGGAGGAGTACCGCCGCGTGGTCGTCGACATCGAGACGGCGGACGGGCCCGTACGGGCCTTCGCCTACGAATACCTCCGCCCGCTGGCCGGGCGCCGCGACGTGGGCGCCGAGTGGAAATAGTTTGATAGTCTAACTATGTGAGTCACGAAGCATCCTGCGCGGGCGCCGGCCGCGTGGCTGCGCGTCTGGCCAAGCAGGTCGAGCGCGCGCTGGGCGAGGTGGATCTCTCGTTGGCACAGTTCCGCCTCCTCGCCAACCTTTCGGAAGGTCCGTCGGCGGCTTCGGCCCTCGCGGAACGGCTGATCGTCAGCCGGCCGAGCGTCACCGCTCTCGCGGACGGCCTCGTCGAGCGAGGCCTCGTCGAGCGCCGTCAGGCCGCGGGGGACAGACGGAGCGTTATCCACGTCCTGACCGACAAGGGCTCTCGTGTCGTCGCCGACGCGGACGTGGCGATCGACGGCCGTCTCGCCTCGGTGGCCGAGGAGCTCGCCGAAGGTGAGCAGAAGCGTGCGTTCGCCGGCCTGCGTTCGTGGGAGAAGGCTCTCGATCGAGCTCGGGACAGGGTGATGAGGGACCGATGAAGACCCAAGCGCGGCGCGAGCGGGTCTTCTCTCCGGTAGGTGTCGAGGCACGGTATCCCGCACCGAAGGCCTGGGTGCACGCAGACGCGACGCGCGGCTGGATACGGCGGATGCTCCCCGTGGCGTGGTCCCACCGGGCATCGTTCCTCACCGCGTGGATCGCAACGCTCGTCTCCGTGCTCATCGGCCTCGCGAGCCCGGCCGTCGTCCGCGAGGCGGTGAACGCCCTGACCGCGGGGAACATCGGGCCGGTCAGAACATACGTCGTCGTCCTGTGCGGTCTGGCCGTCGGACGTTTCCTCATCGGCTTCGTCTCGCGCTACTTCATGCTCACATCCGCGTACGGGATCGAGTACGACCACAGGGCGATCATCTATGAGCACCTCACGCGGATGTCCTTCGCTTTCTATGACAAGGTGCAGTCCGGGCAACTGATCTCCCGGGCGAACTCCGACATCCGCTCCGTACAGATGTTCCTCGCGTTCGCTCCGACGATGTTCATCCAGTTCCTCACTTTCTTCATCGCGCTGGCGTTCATGCTGAGCATCCATCCGCTGCTCACACTCGTCGCGATCTTGCCGCTGCCGGGGGTGTGGTGGGTCGGCATGCGGATGCGGCAGTACATGTTCCCGATCTCCTGGATCGTCCAGGCGCGCGCCGCCGAGGTGGCGACGATCGTCGACGAGAACGTGACGGGCGTGCGCATAGTGAAGTCGTTCACGGCCGAGCTGCAGCAGATCCGGGAGCTCGCCAAGGCAGCGCGACGCGTGCAGTGGGCCAACGTGAAGCAGGTGGACGTCCGGGCCCGGTTCTCACCGATCCTCGAGAACCTTCCGCGCGCGGCGCTGGTGTTCGTCCTCTTCTACGGCGGCTACCTCGTGACGCAGGGCGAGCTCGATCTCGGCGCGATCTTGTTCTTCATGGGCTACATCGTTCTGCTCACGGCGCCCTTCCGGATCCTCGGGTTCATGCTCATGCTGTCGCAACGGGCGCGTGCGTCGGCCGGACGCATCTACGAGATCCTCGACACCCATCCCGACGTCCAGGACAGGCCGGGGGCGGTCGACCTTCTGGAACCCAACGGCGACGTCGAGTTCCGTGGAGTGACCTTCGGGTACTCGCACGGCCCCTCGATCCTCGAGGACTTCTCCCTCCACCTCGGACCGGGAGAGGTCGTCGCTCTCGTCGGCAGGACGGGCTGCGGGAAGTCCACCGTCGCGCGGTTGCTGATGCGGTTCTACGACGTGACAGACGGCGCGGTCGTCGTGGATGGATACGACGCCCGCGACCTGACCCAAGAGAGCCTCCGGTCGCACATCGGCCTGGTCGCCGACGATGCCTTCCTGTTCTCGGACTCGATCCGCAACAACATCGCCTACGGACGGCCCGATGCGCCCATGGACGACATCGTCGGCGCGGCGAAAGCGGCAGGGGCTCACGACTTCGTCGAGCGGCTCCCGGACGGCTACGACACCGTCATCGGCGAGCGGGGGTACGACCTGTCGGGCGGCCAGCGCCAGCGCGTGTCCATCGCCCGGTTGCTCGTGACCGACCCGGCGATCCTGATCCTGGACGACGCGACGAGCTCGGTCGACGTCCACATCGAGCAGGAGATCCACGACTCACTGCGCCGCGTGATGGAGCAACGGACCACACTCGTCATCGCGCACAGGCTGTCCACCATCAACCTCTCCGATCGTGTGGTCCTCATGGAGCGCGGCCGGATCATCGCGTCGGGAACGCACGCCGAGCTGATGCGTAGCGAGCCGAGATACACAGAGGTCCTGGCGCATCTCGAGGAGGACGAAGCGGCGCTCCATGAGCGTTCCGCCGGGAAGGGGCACGCGTTGCGGGATGGTCTCGACGTCGAGGGCGAGCCCACCGATTGGAGCGTGCAGTGATGGGCATGCACGGCGGCGGTGGAGGGATCTGGGGGCCGGGAGCGGGCGGCGGCGGTGGCGGCATGTTCTCAGGGGGGCCGAGGACGTCGGCGGCGGCCGGTCTCCCCTTCGCCGGTATCCCACCGGAGCTGCACGACCTCGCCCAGAAGATCCTCGACACCGAGCCCGAGCACGGCGAAGAGCACGTCACGTTCGAGCGGATCGAGAAGGACAAGCGGCCCTTCACCCTCCGCCGCTTCTTCGCGCCGCACAAGTGGTGGCTGGCGGGATCGTTCCTCTTCGTCGTCATCGAGACCGTGGCCTTGCAGGCCGGGGGTCGGCTGACGGCCATCGCGGTGGACCGCGGCATCATGCGCGGGAGCTTCCGCGTGATAACGATCGTCGCGATCATCTACATGGCGACCGTGCTCTTCGGCGGCGTCGCCGGACGCATCAGGCTGGCGTGGACGGGCCGGGTCGGCCAGCGGTTGATGTTCCACCTTCGCGTGCGGATCTTCGCGCACCTCCAGCGCCTCGGTCTCGATTTCTACACGCGCGAGAAGGCCGGACGGCTGATGACACGCATGACGAGCGACGTCGAGGCGCTCCATCAGCTGTTCAACGAGGGGTTGGTCAATCTAATCGTCCAAGCGCTTCAGCTGCTCGTCGTGACCGTCGTGCTCTTCACCATGAACGTCCGGCTCGCCGCGTTCACCGTGGGCTTCGTCCTGCCCGTCATGACCGTGACGACGATGTGGTTCCGCAGCGTCTCGGATCGAGGGTTCCTGGCCGTGCGTGATCGCATCGCGGACGTCCTCGCCGACCTGCAAGAGTCGTTGTCGGGTGTGCGCATCGTCGCCGCGCACAATCGCCAGCGCCACAACGTCGTGCGGCACCGCAACATCCTCGGTGAGCACCGCGACGCGAACCGATACACGGCGAAGGCCGGTTCGCTCTACGGGCCGGGGACGGAAGCGATAGGCATCATCGGCAACGCGCTGATCCTTCTCGTCGGGGGCCCGATGGTCGTGCGCGGCTCGCTGGGGATCGGCGAGCTCGTCGCCTTCGTCCTGTACCTCTCAACGTTCTTCGCGCCGATCCAGACCCTCGTGCAGCTGTACAACACCTATCAGCAGGGCGGCGCCGCCGTGAAGAAGCTGCGCGATCTCTTCGCCGAGGAGCCCGATCCCGCGGAGGCGCCCGATGCCTTCGATCTCCCGCCCATCGACGGCGACATCGTGCTCGACGGCGTGACGTTCGGCTACGACGTGCGCCGTCCGGTGTTGCGCGACGTCGATCTGCACATCGCGCCGGGGGAGACGTTCGCTCTCGTCGGGCCGACGGGAGCCGGGAAGTCGACCATAGTGAAGCTCATCGCCCGCCTCTACGACCCGATCTCGGGACGCATCCTCGTCGACGGCCACGACATCGCGCGCGTGACGCAGACGTCGCTGCGGAGCCAGATCGGCAACGTCCCTCAGGAACCGTTCCTCTTCGCCGGCTCGATCCGTGACAACATCGCCTTCGCCCGTCCGACGGCGACCGAGGAAGAGATCGTCGAGGCCTGCCGGGCCGTCGGGATCATGGATCTGATCGAGCGCTTGCCCGACGGCTTGGACACGCCGTGTCACGAACGCGGGGTGTCGCTCTCGTCCGGTGAGCGGCAGCTGCTCGCGCTCGCGCGAGCTTTCCTCGCACGGCCGCGCGTGTTGATCCTCGACGAGGCGACGTCGAGCCTGGACCTTCAGTCGGAGTCCAAGATCGAGGGCGCGCTGGACGTCCTGCTCGAAGGCCGGACGGCGATCATCATCGCCCACCGGCTCTCGACGGCCATGCGCGCCCAACGCCTCGGCGTCGTCGAGGACGGAAGGATCGTCGAGCTCGGCTCCCACGACGAGCTCGTGGCGCTCGGGGGCCGGTACGCGCACATGTACGAGACGTGGATGAGCCACGCGCAACCCGTTGGTTAACGTCTCGGCTGCGGAGGCTCGGCGTCTCGCACTGTCGGCGCAGGGATTCGGCGGTGCGCGAACAGGCGCCACACCGGCGAAGTTCCTGAAGCTTGCGAACCGCCTGGGTGCGATCCAGATCGACTCGGTCAACGTCTTGGTGCGTGCGCATCACATGCCCGTCTTCTCTCGCCTCGGTCCCTACAAGCTCGCGGCGCTGGACGACCTCGCCTACGACAAGCGGCAGCTGTTCGAGTACTTCGCGCATGCGGCGTGCTACATCCCGATGCCGCTCTACCCGTTGTTCCGCTGGCGGATGGACGCCTCGCACGAGGCCGACTGGTACGGCGGAGCGTCCAAGCAGGTGCGCAGCTACATCGAGAAGGTC